>JARRKF010000116.1:0-6484 GCA_037388405.1 Ignavibacteriaceae bacterium
AAGGAGAAGATGATAGAGAATCGCTCTTTAGAATTTTATTTTGATTCTTCCGGATTCCCGTTTAGATTCTCGGTTTGCTCAGAAGTTTTCAACCTTCCTGCGTTTTTTACTGCCTGTGTGAGTAGAAATTCAATCTGAGCATTTATACTTCTTAAATCATCAGCCGCCCATTTTTCAAGGGCGGCATGAATATTTTCATCAATTCTTAATAGAAATTTCTTCTTATCTGGCATAGCATTATTTTATTTTTACAATAATTATCTTGCGGCTCGAGCCCGTCTATATATTATTATTATATAACAGGCAAGCATAATAATCCAGGGGTATCTGTCTAAAAGTTCAAAATCTTTTTGAATGGTCACTTCTGTTTTTCCCTTAAGTGATAGTTTGTTTTCAAAGATCACCAGCAGTTCATCATGCGAAGAATAGATTTCAAATGGTCTTTTCAATTTGCCGGATTTACAATTCAACCGCGCCCCTTTTGGCAGTTCTATTATCCCTTTAGTTTTCCAAAAGTTTGAAACATATTTTGCAAAAGGCATCTGGTATCCAGCTTTATAAATACCATATTCCCCTTTCCAAATGCTGGGTTGTTTAAACTCTAATTTATTGTCCGAAATTTCTACCAGCGTTTCTCCAATATAGTTATTCAGATTATACATTTTAATTTCATTGATATAGTGTCCCAGTATTTATAACCGGCTGCACATCATGTTCTGATACGAGCGCAACCATAAGATTATTTACCATGGTTGCCTTTTTGTCTTCATCAAGAGTAACTATTTTCTGCTGGCTTAAGGATGTTAAAGCCATCTCAACCATGCCTACAGCACCTTCAACAATTTTAGTTCTGGCTGCTATAATTGCCTGAGCTTGTTGTCTTCTCAACATTGCCTGTGCAATTTCCTGCGCGTACGCCAGGTGGCTGATTCGCGATTCTAAAATATCTACTCCTGCAACTTCAAGTCTTTTTTCCAGTTGTCCTTTTAAATTATCTGCTATTTCCTGCGGGCTGCCTCTTAGCGAAGACATGGTTTCATCCTCAGTATCATAAGGATATTCAGATGCAAGCGATCGAATAGCTGTTTCACTCTGGATGTCAACAAACTCCTCATAATTCTCCACATCAAAAACCGCCTTTGCTGAATCAATTACTTTCCAGACTACGACAGCACCTATTTCAATTGGGTTTCCGTGCAAATCATTTACTTTAATTTTGTCACTATTAAAATTTCGGATCCTAAGAGATACTCTTCTTTTTATAGTAAATGGATTAACCCACCAAAATCCTGAGTTGCGGACTGTCCCAATATATTTTCCAAAAAATATAAGAACGCGAGACTCATTTGGTTGAACAACTATGAATCCGCTGGAAGTAAGTATAATTATTAACATAAGTGGAATTAAGAGCCACAGAATTTGTGGATTTTTAGTTACAATCATTCCTAAAAATAAGTAGACCTCCAATGCGATCAGCACAAGTAAAACAAACAACATCAGAAACCCATTGATCTTATTTGCTTGTTTTTCCACTATTTTTTCCATTTTTTCCTCCATTTTAAAATTGCTATCGTAATGATAGCATATTAATATTATATTGTCAAATTGATTTTGAATTTTATTCGATTATAAATTGTTTTACAAGTAAAAAATCTATGAAAATACTCCTGACCGGCGCTACCGGTTACATAGGCAAGAGATTACTGCCAGCTTTGCTTAAAGAAGGCCACGAAGTGGTTTGCTGTGTTAGAGATAAAAATCGATTTCATCCGAATATAGATTCTAATGCTGGTAAGGTTTCCGTTATTGAGGTTGATTTTCTGAATAAACCTGGCAAGAACGATATAATAAATAATATTGATGCTGCCTATTACCTGATTCATTCGATGAGTTCAAATATTTCAGACTTCACCAAGTTAGAAGAAACCTCAGCTAAAAATTTTCTGATCTTTCTTCAAGAAAAAATGTAGAAAAGATTCTCTCGGGATCCGGAATACCTGTCACAACCCTCCGTGCCGGAATAATTGTTGGGTCCGGAAGTGCATCATTCGAAATAATAAGAGACCTGGTTGAAAAACTACCCGTTATGATTACACCAAAGTGGCTTAACACAAAGCATCATCCAATTGCAGTTAGAAATATAATACAATACTTAACCGGGGTTTTATTAAATGAGAATTTATACAATCGTTCTTTCGATGTTGGCGGACCAGACATTTTAACCTACAAAGAAATGCTTCTACAGTTTGCCGAAGTTCGTGGACTAAAAAGATTTATTTTCAGCGTGCCGGTTATGACGCCGCGTTTATCTTCATACTGGTTGTACTTTGTAACGTCTACCTCTTACAAGCTTGCTGTAAATCTTGTCGACAGTATGAAAATAGAAGTGGTCGGAAAACCAAATGATTTGGAAAAGTTGCTGAACATAGAACCACTTTCTTACAAAGATGCTGTTAGTCTTGCTTTCACCAGAATAGAACAAAACGAAGTAGTCTCGAGCTGGAAAGATTCATTAGTATCAAGTGCTGAACATAACAATCTGAGCGTACACATAAACATTCCAACTCACGGATGCTTTACAGATAAGCGTGAGAAGGTAATTAAAACAAATGTTGAGCAAGTGATGAATAATGTTTGGTCAATTGGTGGTGAGCGAGGATGGTATTACGCTGATTGGCTTTGGTCGATACGCGGATTTTTAGATAAGATCTTTGGTGGTGTTGGCTTAAGACGGGGCAGAACTAACAAGAATGAAATTTATTCCGGCGACACTCTCGATTTCTGGAGAGTTCTGGTTGCTGACAAATCAAACAAAAGATTACTTCTATATGCCGAAATGAAATTACCCGGTGAAGCCTGGCTGGAATTTAAGATCATATCAAAAAATCAAAAAAACTTTTTACAACAAACCGCTACATTCAGACCGAAAGGGTTGTTTGGCAGACTATACTGGTATTCTGTTTTACCATTTCACTTTTTTGTGTTTGATGGAATGGCTAAAAACATAATAAATTTTAAAAACAATGATTAGTAATCTTTCACAACTAAATATCTTAACAATAAATAATAAGAAAGGAAATAAAATGGATTTAATGGATTCATTAAAATCAGCAATTGGTGGCGGGAACAAACAAAACGATTTAATGTCAATTATTATGAGCTTAATTGGTGGACAAGGAGGAATAAATAATTTAATAAGTCAATTCGCAGCTAAGGGATTGGGAGATGTCATAAATTCCTGGATTGGAACCGGAAAAAATCTTCCAATATCCGGCGATCAATTACAAAGTGTATTTGGAAAAGATAAAATAAGCCAGCTTGCCAGCAAGGTCGGTATGGACAACAATGCTTTTACTAGCCAGCTATCTAACTTACTCCCACAAGTTATTGACAAATTAACTCCTGACGGAAAAGTTCCTGAAGGAGATATTATGAGCAAAGGTATGGATTTGCTGGGCGGACTTTTGGGGAACAAATAATCAACTCAAAATATTCTAATTTTAGCCGTAGTAGACCAACTACGGCTTTTTTTATTTGATCTTAATGAGCGATTTATTATAGTATTGAAACTGATTCTTAAGTGAACATTTTGTTCAACAGAATTGTTTTATAATTAAATGTTTAAGCAACAACACTTAAATAAAAAAATGAATAACAAAGTAGTAATAATAACTGGCGCTAACGGAGGAATTGGAAAAGAAGCTGCCAAAGAAATCGCTAAGCTAGGTGCAAAAGTATATATGGCCTGCAGATCACTTGATTCCGCAAATAAAGCAAGAGAAGAAATAATAAAAGAAACTAAAAATGAAAAGGTTTTTGTATTAGAGTTAGATCTTGCTTCGGTTGATTCAATAAATAAATTTGTAAAGGAATTTAAGAAAAAAGAAGACAGGCTTGACATTCTGATCAACAATGCCGGAATCACTTCTCGAGCTAAAAAACTAAATGATGCTGGCGTTGAGATGACCTTTGCAATAAATGTTCTCGGTCATCATTATTTAACCAAATTATTAATTGATGTTTTGGAAAAGTCTAGCCCTTCCAGAATAATTAATGTGGCTTCGGAATATGCAGGAGGTTTAGATCTTAACGATATTAATTATGATAAAAGAAGTTACGGTACAACAGCTGCTTACAAACAATCCAAGCAAGCAAACCGTATGCTCACACGCGAATGGGCAAGGAGAATAACTGATAAAAATATTTCCGTTTACTCAATGACTCCTGGTTGGGTACCAAACACTCGCTTATTTAGAGAACAATCAACCTTCAATAAGGTTATAATTAAAACTGTAGGTGCCGTTATGGGAAGATCTGTTGAGAAAGGTGCAGATACAATAGTATGGCTTGCTTCCAGCGACAAGATTGGGGGAAGCACTGGCGGATTCTTTAGAGACCGAAAAGAACTTGATTGCCAGTTTAAAAATCCCGAAGAAGAAAAGAGACTCTGGGATATTTGTGAAAATTTATTAAAATAAAGCAATTAAAATCTGATGCATACGGCTGTTTTAATTTTCCCCCATCAACTTTTTGAAAAACACCCTGCATTAACCAAAGATGGGTCTGTCTACCTTATTGAAGAATGCCTGTTTTTCAAACAGTATAAATTTCACAAACAGAAGCTGGTGTTTCATCGTGCTTCAATGAAATTTTATGAAAAATATCTCATCAATAAAAAATTTAAAGTAAAATATGTGGAATCCGGAGGTGAATTATCGGAAATTAGAAAACTAATTATCCAATTGAAAAAAGAGGGACTTTCCGAATTACATTTTGCAGAGGTTGTTGACAACTGGTTGGAGAAAAGAATAACTGAAACAGCAAAATCTAATAGCATTAAAATAAAAGTTTACGACTCCCCCGGTTTCATTAATTCAAGAGAAGAAATAAAAAAACATTTCAACGGGGAAAAAAATTACTCACAAACTTCGTTTTATATTCAACAAAGAAAAAAACTCAATTTATTATTAGATGAGGAAGGAAAACCGATTGGGAACAAGTGGACTTTTGATTCCGAAAACAGAAAAAAATATCCGGCTAATAAAATTCCTCCACAAATAACTTTCCCCAAACAAAATGAATTCATAAAAGAAGCTACTAAGTATGTAAACAATAATTTTCAGCAAAACTACGGGTCAATAAATGAAGAATTCATATATCCAGTGACTTTTGACGAGAGTAAAGACTGGTTCAATCAGTTCCTTAAAAAAAGATTTAAGGAATTTGGTCCATACGAAGATGCGATTGTAGCAGAAGAATCTATTTTACATCATAGTTTGCTTTCCCCTCTCTTAAACTCCGGTTTGCTAACGCCAGAATATGTTGTGAATAAAACTATCGCCTTTGCTGAAAGAAATAAGATTCCAATTAATTCTTCCGAAGGATTTTTAAGACAAATATTTGGATGGCGTGAATTTATAAGAGGAATGTACCAAGTCGCAGGAACAAAGCAACGGACAACAAACTACTGGAAGTTCAAAAGAAACCTTCCTGAAAGTTTCTGGAAAGGAGAAACAGGAATTGAACTACTCGATTTAACCATCAAAAAAATATTAGAAACCGGTTATTGCCATCATATTGAACGGCTAATGGTCTTGGGAAACTTTATGCTTCTTTGTGAGTTTGATCCAGATGAAGTTTACAGATGGTTTATGGAAATGTTTATCGATGCTTACGATTGGGTAATGGTTCCAAATGTTTATGGTATGAGTCAGTTTGCAGATGGCGGTTTGATGGCAACAAAGCCATACATCAGCGGAAGTAATTATTTAATGAAAATGAGCAACTATAAAAAGGGTGAATGGCAACAAATATGGGATGGTTTGTTTTGGAGATTCATGGATAAGCACAGAGATTTCTTCCTTTCTAATCCAAGACTCGGAATGCTTATTAAAACCTTCGACAAAATGGAAAAAAAGAAGAAACAAAAACTTTTAACCGCTGCAGAAAATTATCTTCATAAACTTTAATTACTATATTAATTGAACACTATGAAACTTTTTTAGTAAATGGAAAAACTTGTAACCTCGGAAGTGAAGCTTGGCATAATCGCCGGGGGACAACTAGGAAAAATGCTTGTGCTTGCCGCAAGCAACTGGAATGTGAAAACTTTTGTGATGGATAAAGACGAACATTGTCCAGCAGCATCATCCTGTACCTTCTTCTTTAAAGGTGATCCTCTTAATTTTGATGATGTTTATGAGTTTGGTCATCTTGTAGATGTTCTTACTCTTGAACTGGAAAATGTGAACGTCGATGCGCTTAAAAGATTAAAGAGTGAAGGAAAGAGAGTTTATCCCGATCCCGAAAAGCTGGAGATCATTCAAGACAAAGGATTACAAAAACAGTTTTTCGAAAAAATAAACGTCCCTTCTCCTTCGTTTAATCTATTTAAAGATGGCCAGGAAATAATTAGATCAATCAATAGTGGGATGCTCTCTTTTCCATTTGTCCAAAAACTACGCAAGGGTGGCTACGATGGACA
>JARRKF010000117.1:0-4709 GCA_037388405.1 Ignavibacteriaceae bacterium
CGACTAACAGTAAAAAGGAGAGTTCCCAACTCTCCTTTTTTATTATTACATTAAGACTATGAGAATTCTATTAGTTGAAGATGAAAAGAAGGTAGCTTCCTTTATAAAAAAAGGATTGGAAGAAGAATTTTATTCTGTTGATGTTGCCCACGATGGAAAAGAAGGATTTCAACTTGCAATGGTTGAAGAATATGACCTGATTATACTTGATATTATGCTTCCTGTAAAAGATGGTTTTACTTTATTGAAGGAGCTGAGAAATGAAAAAGTTTCAATCCCGGTTTTATTTCTTACAGCTAAAGATACTTTGTCTGACAAAGTACAGGGACTCGATTTAGGAGCAGATGACTATTTACCAAAACCTTTTGCATTTGAGGAATTGATTGCACGAGTAAGAGCACTTTTACGAAGAACTACAACAGAAAAAAATCTGGTTCTAAAAGTATTTGATCTTTCGCTTGATACACAAACACATTCTGTGGTTCGCAATAATACAGAGATTCAATTAACACCAAAAGAGTATTCGATACTAGAATATCTTTTAAGAAATAAAAACCGGGTAATTTCCAGAACTATGCTTTCAGAACACGTGTATGACTATCATTTTGATTCTGACACGAATGTTATAGATGTATATATAAATAAACTGCGTAATAAAATTGACAAAGGATTTGAAGTCCCGATAATTCACACAATCAGGGGTGTGGGATATATGATTAAAGAATAATAATCTTTTACGTTTGGCTGTTTGTAAAGGCTTTTATTGGATATGAAGTTTAATATTCGAAATTTTGTAAAGTCCACTCGCTTTAAAACAACTCTCTGGTATACATCAGTATTTTTATTGCTTGAATTTGTATTAGGAATATTGATGTTTATTTTTTTCAGGCAAGAGTTGTACAAAGAACTAGATCTTTCTCTAACGAAGCAAGCTGATACTATATATCACCTTGTGAAAGAGAGCAAGATTGATTTTCTTAACTTTCATCCCGATTCATTGTATTCTTCTACTGAAGAGGTGATTTACGATCTAATTTATGAAGTGGTTACTCTTAATCCTAATAATACTTTTGTCCAAATAAGCGTTTCCGATAAAATAGTCTTCTCAACTGCTAATCTTGACTATAAAAAAATAGTTTTACCCGAAGCAAATATAGAAAGAGTTGAACCATTTACTTATTTTGATTCAAATCTTTCTGAGCATCCAATAAGAGTAGTTAGTTTAGAAAAGGGAAAATATAGTATAATTGTTGCCTTTCCGGTTGTACTCATAAATCAAACACTGGATAAATTTGTAAGGCTTTACATTTTTATTGCTCCGTTGTTTTTAGTTCTTTCTATTATTGGTGGATCATTAATTTCACATAAATCGCTTTCACGTATTGATAAGATCATCAACAAAACCGATGAGATAACAACTCAGAATTTACAAGAAATTATTGAAGGTGGAGAGTTTAACGATGAATATGGCAGACTGGTAAAAACTATGAATGAAATGATAAAGAGAATACGAACTTCAATAGAGTATATGGATCAGTTTACAATCTCTGCTTCTCACGAGTTAAAGACTCCGCTTACCATTCTTCGCGGTGAAATTGAACTTGCACTTAAATCAAATAAAACCCCCGAACAGTATAAGGAAATACTTAGAAGTAATTATGAAGAAACACTAAAGCTTATAAATATAATTAACCGTCTATTTTATCTTTCAAAATTTGATCATTCAATCATAAAGATAAACAAACAGGAAATTTCCTTACCTTTATTAATTCAGGAAACCTTGCAGCCGTTTAAAGATATGGCAAAAGAGAAAAATATGAAGTTGGTTTATAACGTTAGTGAAGAAACAGAGCAAATAATTGATGGTGATCCTGATTTGCTAAGACGGGTGTTCGTTAACTTATTTGAAAATGCAATTAAATATGGCAGCGAAAATTCTGATATTGTGACTAACTCAGAAAAAGTTGATGAGAAAATCCTAATAACTTTCAGTAACGATTGTGAGTACATTTCACCTGAATCGCTAAGTAAACTTTTTGATAGATTTTACAGGGATGAATCATCACGTAATAAAGGTTTGGGCGGTGTCGGTCTCGGATTATCGGTTGTTAAGTCGATAATTAATTTGCACAATGGCAGAATTTCGGCAGATTATTCGAATGGAAAAATTATATTTTCAATTTTATTGTAATAATCTCACCAACTTACTCTTCGAGTTCAAATTCAGCTTCTGCGGAAGTAGTTTTTTCGGAGTTGTTATCTTTTATGGAAAACACGACCTTATATTTTCCTAAAGAATAAGTTTTATCAAGATCAAATTGTGCTTCAAGCTGCACGTCGTTAATCTCTTTTTCATTTACATCCTTCAGATTGCTGAAAATATCTTTTGTTGCTTCTCCATCCGGTTTTAGTAAATCAACCGAATAACTGAGAGAGACAAAATATTTATTGCCCTTCTCTATCTTTGTAAAACCTCTTACATTTACGGTTGTATTTACTTCCCAGCTATCACCAATATCATAGGCAAATGCTTCCGGACTAAAGGCTTCGAATTTAACTTCTTCCTTTTTGCTGCAGGAGAAAGAGAACAATAAAATAAAGATAAATATAATTGATTTATTCATTTTAAACCTTTTGGCATTGTGAGTAGTGAAGCTACGAAGCAATCCTTTTGTATACAGATTGCTTCGCTTTGCTCGCAATGACATTTATAATATTATTATCCGTTTTTCTTTTGAAAATCTTTCATAAATACTACAAGATCTTCTACTCCTTTTGTTGGGAATGCATTGTAAATAGATGCTCGAAGTCCACCGACTGATCTGTGTCCTTTCAAACCGTTAAATCCGGCTTTAGTTGCTTCATCAATAAGTTTCTTTTCCATATCTGCAGTTGCAAGATTGAATGTAACATTCATTAAAGAACGGCTTTCTTTCTCAGCATGACCTTTGTAGAAACCATTGCTTTCGTCTATGCATTTATAAAGCATATCAGCTTTTCTTTTGTTGATCTCATACATCTTATCAAGTCCGCCAAGTTTAAGCAGCCATCTTGTAACAAGCATTATAATATAAACACCAAAAGTAGTAGGAGTATTATAAAGTGAGTCGTTGTCAACATGAGTTTTATAGCTGAGCATTGTGTGTAAAGTATCCTGACTTCTTTCAACCAGATCTTTTCTGATTATAACCATAGTTACACCCGCAGGACCCATATTCTTCTGTGCACCAGCGTATATCAATCCGTATTTCTTCATATCAAGTTTTTTATGAAAGATATCTGAAGAAGCATCACAAAGAAGCGGCACGTTTCCAACTTCAGGTTCTTTATGCCATTCTGTTCCGAAGATTGTATTGTTTGAAGTAAAGTGAACATAGGACGCATCCGGATCAAGTTTCAGTTCGCTCTGTTTGGGAATTCTCTTGAAGAATTTTTTATCTCCCTCGCCCTCTTCGGTTGTTGCTGCTATGTTTGCAGTACCAACTCGTTTTGCTTCCTTAATTGCTTTCTTAGACCAGCTTCCGGTTAAGATATAATCAGCTTTGTTCTTTGGCGGCATAAGATTTAACGCTACCATCGAAAACTGAAGACTTGCGCCTCCCTGTAAAAACAAAATTGCATAATCATCCGGCACGCCCAAAAGTTTTTTTACATTTTCTTTTGCTTCGGCGTGTATCGCATCGTAAGATTTTGAACGATGACTGATTTCCAGGATTGACATTCCCACTCCGGGAAGAGCAAATAAATCTTTCTGTGCTTCTAATAGTACTTCTTCCGGTAATATTGCCGGACCGGCGCTGAAGTTATAAATTCTTTTTTCCATTTTATTTTCCTTTATTTATTTCTTTGTGAATCTTTGTATTCTTTGTGCTTTAGTGATGAAATGATTAACCACGAATTCACTAATTATTTAAATTAAATGTGTTAATAGTCCATCTCTTAATTTAGGCTCAAACCAGGTTGATTTTGGAGGCATTATTTCTCCTGCGTCCGAAATGTTCATTAGATCGTTGAGGCCAACAGGATAAACCGAAAACGCAACAGCCGCCTTTCCTGAATCAACTAATTTTTCAAGCTCTTTAGTTCCGCGGATTCCGCCAATAAAATCAATTCGGTCACTTGTTCTTGGGTCTTCGATACCAAGCACCGGATGAAGTAGAAAATTTTGGAGAATACTTACATCCAGTTTTTCTCCAACTGATTTCGCTAATAACAAGCTAGCAAGAACAGAATCTCTTGCTTTCAGATGATACCATTTTTTATCGAGATACATACAGAAGTTGTTCTTAGTATGTGGTTGTTTGTTAACGGTAGGATTAACCTCAAACTTCTCACTAACTGAGTTTAAAAAGTCATCTTTGCTGAATCCATTCAAGTCAAACACAACGCGGTTGTAAGGAAGAATTTTTAACTGATCTTCAGGGAAAAGTACCGCTACGAGATAATTGTATTCCTCATTGCCCGTGTGATTCTTATTTGCTTTTTTCTTTTCCTCTCTTGCACGGCTTGCACTTTTTGCCCTGTGATGACCATCTGCAATGTATAAATTCTGAATTTTTTTAAACTCATCGATTATCTGTGAGTTATACATTTCAGGAACAACCCAAACTGTGTGCTGAATCCCATCAGATGCTGTAAAATCATATTCCGGTTTGGTTTCTTTAATAGTATTATCAACCATCTCATTTACATTTTTTACTCCACGGTAA
>JARRKF010000118.1:0-4681 GCA_037388405.1 Ignavibacteriaceae bacterium
AGATACCAGGGTCCTTATAAACGGGGAAAATGGTACTGGAAAAGAATTGGTTGCAAGAGCTATCCATAAAAAAAGTCAAAGGAAAGATAAACCTTTTATTGAAGTTAATTGTGCTGCAATTCCAAATGAACTTATTGAGTCTGAATTATTTGGACACGAAAAAGGATCTTTTACCGGAGCTGTTTCGCAACGTATTGGTAGATTCGAGCTTGCAAATAGGGGAACAATTTTTCTTGATGAAGTTGGCGATATGAGTCCGCAGGCACAAGCCAAAGTTTTAAGAGCAATCGAGGACGGAAAAATAGAACGTGTCGGTGGAGGCAAGAAAATAGATGTTGATGTAAGGATTATCTCTGCAACAAATAAAGATTTGCCAGAAGAAATCGAAAAAGAAAAATTCAGAGAAGATCTTTACCACAGGTTGAATGTAATTCCAATCAACATTCCACCTTTACGTGAAAGGAAAGAAGACGTCCCGATTCTTGTAGAAGCATTCGCAAAAGAAATTATCACCAAGCATAAAAAGCCTCCTGTTAAATTTTCAGACGATGCAATAAAACTGTTGCAAGAAATGAGCTGGAGTGGGAATGTCCGTGAACTAAAAAATATTATCGAAAGAATCATTATAATAATTGATAAAAGAGAAATTGAGAGAAAAGATATTGAATTTTTAATGAAGCCTGGTCAAGCGACTATGGATGATATTATAGATGAATCAAATTCTTTCCAGGAATTTAAAGAGAAAGCAGAAAGAGCTTTTATTCTAAAGCAATTAAATGAAAATAATTGGAACATCAGCAAGACGGCTGAACTTCTGGATATCCAGCGAAGCCATCTTTATAACAAAATGAAAAAGTACGGAATTGAAAAAGGAGAATAGGATGAGCACAATTTTTTCAAAAATTATAAATAAAGAAATCCCTGCTGATATTGTATTTGAATCAAATACTATACTTGCATTTAAAGATATTAGACCACAGGCACCGGTTCATATTCTCATAATTCCAAAGACAGAAATTCCAAAAGTAACAGATATTAAAGGTAAGGAACATGCCGCTCTACTTGGAGAAATGTTTGACGTTGCAAACAAACTTGCCAAAGACTTTAAAATTGCTAACAATGGTTTCAGATTAGTTTTAAATTGCGGAAATGACGGTGGACAGGAAGTTTATCATCTGCATATGCATTTACTCGGTGGAAGACATATGCAATGGCCTCCCGGCTGATCGCTAACTTTTAATTCTGAATGGATTTACCATCATTGATGGTTTTTTATCTGTCTCTATACTTCCAAACATAACTGATTCATACCCGTACTTGTCCCGTATTCTTGTAACTGCTCTCAACATTTTTCTTCTTTTTATTTCTTCCCACTCGAACAGTTCACCTTGTTCTGAAAATTCTGAAAACTTACTTAAACCAACTCCAATCAGCCTTACAGCAACTCTCCTTGTGTGAGCTTTCATTAGCATATTCCAGGCAACATCAAAAACTGTTCTGTCATCATCTGTCGGTTTGATTGTTCTTGAACGTGTTAAAGTCTTAAAGTCAGAATAACGCAGCTTTATATTTATTGTCGAAGCCAGCCAGTTCATATCTCTTAGCTCCTGACAAACTTTTCCTGTAAGCTTAAACAACTTTTCTTTGAGGAACTGTTTACTTGTAACATCTGCGAAAGTTCTTTCGTGAGAAATACTTTTTTGTTCATAATTATCGACAATCAGATACTCGTTTCCTTCACCACAAGCTTTTCTGTAAAGATCAATTCCATACTTACCATAAGCTGCTGCAAAATAATCCTGTGGGAGGTTTGTTATATCACCAATCCTGTAAATACCTTTTGAGTGAAAATCCTGTAATGTTACTTTTCCTACACCGGGAATCGCTTCAACAGGCATTGGTGAAAGAAACTCTTTTTCCATTCCGGAAAGAATGTAAGTAATCCCATTCGGCTTCATACAATCGGAACCGATCTTTGCAATTGTTTTGTTGCTGCCAATCCCGATTGAGCAAGGCAACGAAAGCTTTTCCCAGATTTCTTTTTGAAGGAATGAAGCAAATGCAAATAGTGAACCGTAAACATTTCTGCATCCTGTAAAGTCCATATAGAATTCATCAATAGATGCTTGCTGAACAATTGGTGCGTATTGCTTGAGTATGTTTTTTACAGCTTTTGAGAAATAGGAATATTCACCGTGACTTCCGTGAATATAAATTCCGTTCGGACAAAGTCGGTAAGCAGTTCTTATCGGCATAGCTGAATGAAGTCCGTAAACTCTTGCTTCGTACGAACAAGCAGCTACTACTCCCCTTCCATACTTCGGATCACCACCAACGATTACGGGCTTCCCTTTCAGCGAAGGATCAAGTATCCTTTCAACTGAAACGAAAAATGCATCGAGATCTAAGTGAAAAATTGTTCTCATAATTTACTATCATCACCCTTCGACTCCGCTCAGGGTGACTGTTCAGTTAAAAGTTGAGTTGAGCCAGAATATGTCATTCTAAGCGAAGTAAAAGTATGACATTTTAATTAGCTAATAACTCCTCTAATCTAGGATAATTCTTAACTATAGTTCCCGGCATCTCAACTTTATCTTTTTCTTCAAGCAGATGAATAAGCTCAAACGCATTGGCAACCGCATCTCCCTGAGGGTGGTTATTCATAATAATATTCACTTCTTTTACTTTTGACTGAGTTGATTTTATCTTCTGCTCAATCTCAACTAGCTCGCCGGGAGAATATAGATATTTATAGCGTTCACTTCGTTCCTCATAAGATTGTTCTTTACCAAAACTATTAATTGATTTCTTCCACGCATCAACATTCCTCCCGTGAAAACGGATGTAAGCTCTGTCATTTGTTATGATTGGCTCAAACGGTATTGCCTGTCCAATCTGCGGTTGATCAATTGTGCAGAAAGTTGTGTCAGCTTCTTTAAAAAATTTAAATGCTTCTTTGTTTTGCCAGGATGAATGTCTTACTTCAACAAAACATTTATAATTAGGAAAAGTGTCTTTCAGTTCCTGGATATATTGTGTTGCAGAGTTGTTGTAAGGAAATGAATAAGGAAACTGGATAAGCAGTCCACCAAGTCTTTCAGCATTTGAAAGGATATCCAAATTGTATCTGACTGCTTTAATATTTTGCTCATCAAACTTTCTTTTGTGTGTAAAATCCTGGTGAAGCTTAACGTGAAATATAAATTCATCACTGTCTGCAACTTTTTTAATCCAGCCTTCAACTATTCTCGGACTGAGATAGGCATAGTAAGTTGAGTTCACTTCTACACAATTAAAGTAATGCGAGTAAAACTGAAGCCAGTCAAATTTCCCCGACTGCTGCTTTGGATAAAATGAAGGCACCCAATCTTTATAAGACCAGCCTGCCGTTCCGATGAAGTATTTGGACATCATTAAATCCCTTAACTTTAAAGTACTATCAGTTAAAAGAAAATCTTACTCCGAATGAAGCGCTAAAAGCCCGTGTTAATCCATCAAGATTTACTTCTCTTTTAATAAATGGAATTGCAAAATCTCCTATGAGCGATATGTTTTCATAAATTCTATACTCAAGTTTTGCTAAAAAATTTAATTGGGACTGATCACTTTTATCAACTTCAACAAATTTTGCTTCATTCATTGATGTAGTATCGAGTATACTTGATTTAGCAAGGCGTTGAATAAATAGTAACTGTGGAACGATACTTAGCTGATCAAACGATAATTGATATGAAGCTCTTAAAAGCAAATCATCTCCTCTTTCAAGTCTTTGAATATTATCATTTCTTCCGCCAGCAAGCTGATAACCTGCTCCCACACTTATTTTATCATAAGTATAGCTGAGACCAAATAGTACGTCATTTGTTCCGAGTCCGCTCTGATATTTCTGAGGAAGATTATCTTTGTTGTCATCACCTGTTGCCAGTTTAGTACCTAATGAAGCACTAAAAGAAGAATTCTCATTAGAAAATAGTTGTTGATTCCAACTCACTATCAAATCACCTATTCCGTTTACACTTCCTTTAGGACCTGATTGAATGTTATAAGGAATCAATACCTGAATTGAACTATTCTCAAGGAGATTATAACTGCCATCCAGCACAAAAGAATGAAATTTAATATCATCCTCCTTACCACTGTAGCCATATTTATACGCACCAGAAATATTGAAAAGTTCATTTTCATCTTCAGTTAAATGTGCTCCAAGCTGACAAATTCCCGCATCAGAACACTGAGCATAATTTTTAGATGTATAAAAACCTGTAGAGACAAGAATTATAAATACAACAAACAACTTTCTCATTTTTCACCTTTCAGATTTTAATTGATTTATGATATAAAACTACTCCGGGACAAATAAAGTTTCATCACAAAATAATCACATAGCTTTCTTTTTTTCCATACTTCTGTAAACACCAACCACAATTCCAACCAGCTTAAAATTTGATTGCTTTTTTTCAATAATAATCGGCTTATATTCCGGGTTTTCTGAAACGAGTTCTATTTCATTCTTCTTTTTGTAAAATCTTTTCACTACCGCGGCATCATCAAGAATGGCTGCAACGATTTGCCCATTTTTCGGTTCAAGATTTGGGTTTACAATAACGATGTCCCCATTAAAAATATAAGCATCTTTCAAGCTGTCACCTTTTACACGAAGCAGAAAGGAATCTTTAGG
>JARRKF010000119.1:0-4992 GCA_037388405.1 Ignavibacteriaceae bacterium
ATTATTTAATTGAACTTATTATCAAGGCTATGTATCTTTGTCAAAGAAATTAGTTTTATACCGGCGCGTTCGTCTAGTGGCTTAGGACATCGCCCTCTCAAGGCGGAGATCGCGGGTTCTCTCAAAGGGACTCCTGTGGAGGAATCCCGCACCCAAAAGTAAATTTATTTTTTAAGATGTTTTATTCTTACATTTTAAGAAGTCTGAAGGATGGTACATATTATTATGGATCTACAGAAAATCCTGAAGAAAGAATTAGAGAACATAATGCAGGTAAGGTAAAATATACACAAGGACACTTACCATACAAACTCCACTTTAAAGAAGAATTTGCAACCAGGAAAGAAGCATTAGCTAGAGAAAGATTTTACAAATCGATTGAAGGATATAGATGGTTGAAGTATAACGGAATTATTTAGCAAGCTTTATTATTTAATTGAACTTATTATCAAGGCTATGTATCTTTGTCAAAGAAATTAGTTTTATACCGGCGCGTTCGTCTAGTGGCTTAGGACATCGCCCTCTCAAGGCGGAGATCGCGGGTTCTAAGTTTTGAATTTGATTTTGTTGATTGAAATTTATTTGTTAATTGGGAGTTGATCTTTGTAATTTTCAATTATTCAATGAAAAGATTTGATAAACATATTTTTATTTGCGAGAACAAAAGATCTGAAGGACATCCCAAAGGTTGTTGTGCTGAAAAAGGTAGTCCTGAAGTAAAAGAACAATTCAAAAAAAGATTAAAAGAACTTGGATTAAGTACAAAAGTAAGAGCTAACACAGCCGGATGTCTGGATGCATGTGAACACGGTATTACAGTTGTAGTTTACCCTGAACAAATCTGGTACGGCAGAGTTAAAGTTGATGATGTTGAAGAAATTATTCAGGAACATATAATAAATAACCAACCGGTTGAGCGATTAAAAATTAAAGATAAAAAATTTAACAGGGATGAAATTAAAACCTGAAAACGATAGAGCAAATGAAATATTAAGCCGGTTAAAGAATGAATATCCGCTTGCTAAAATTGCTTTGGATTTTGGCTCTCCATTTCAGCTACTCATTTCTACGATTCTTTCTGCACAATGTACGGATGAAAGAGTTAACACTGTAACTAAATCTCTTTTTAAAAAATACAAGAAACCTCAAGATTATTTAGCTGTATCTAATGAGGAATTAGAAAAAGATATTTACTCAACGGGATTTTATAAACAGAAAGCTAGGAGTATTAAAAATTGCTGCAAAGCATTATTAGAAAATTATAAAGGAAAAGTCCCTGAAGATTTTGATGCATTAAATTCACTACCTGGTGTAGGAAGAAAAACTGCTTCTGTTGTAGCAGGAAATGCTTTCGGAATCCCAGCAATAGCTGTTGATACTCACGTTAAAAGATTATCAAATTTAATGGGGTTTATAGATTCAGGTAATCCTGAAAAAATTGAAGAGCGATTAAAAGAACTTTTTCCCGAAAAAGATTGGATCAATCTCGGACATTATCTTATGAATCATGGTAGAAAAGTTTGTATTGCTCGGAGACCAAAATGTCTGAAATGTGTTGTCGGTGATCTATGTCCCAGTTTTGATCCGGCAAATGGTTAAGTTGCATTCTCAATCATACAACCAAACAAATATTCAAGATTACTATCTACTAAGTCTGAGAATGGATGAATGCTTGAGTGCATCAAATAAAATTTTATTTAATACAGGAATTTGATAAATGGAAAATTTAGAAATGAATAGAGATTTCTGCCATTCAATTTTAAAAGAATTCACTAAAAGTGACAGCTTGCTTAAACATGCTTATGCGGTTGAAACTTGTGTCAGAGCTTATGCTGAGAAATATAATGAAGATAAAAACTATTGGGGAAATGTTGCTTTACTTCATGACTTCGATTATGAAATGTATCCGACTGAAGAAGGTCATCCATTCAAGGGGAGTGAAATATTAAACGAAAAAGGATTTAGTGAGGAATTTAGAAATGCAATACTTTCGCACGCAGACTATTCAGGTGTTCCCCGAAATTCATTGCTTGAAAATGTTTTATTTGCCTGCGATGAGCTTGCAGGATTTATTACAGCAGTTACATATGTTCGTCCGTCCAAATCTATCGATGAAGTGGAAGTAAAATCCGTTTTAAAGAAGATGAAAGATAAAGCCTTCGCAAGAGCAGTAAGCAGGGATGATATAAAAAAAGGTGCTGAAGAATTGGGAATTCCACTTGAGGAACATATTCAATTCTGTATTGACGCAATGAAAAAATATAAGGAAGTGCTGGGGCTGTGAGAACTGGAGATATAGCTGCAAATTTTATTCTGAAAGATCAGGATGGAAAAGATTTTGAACTTTATAAAAATCTGAGTAAACCTCTTCTCTTGGTTTTTTATCCAAAGGATGATACTCTGGTTTGCTCTGCACAATTGTCTGATTATAATTCTAACCTTGATGACTTTAAACAATTCGGCATTAATTTAATAGGAATAAGCACAGATTCAGTTCAATCGCATTTTAAGTTCTGCGGAAAAATTAATCTTACTTTTCCTATCCTTTCTGACGATGAAAAGAAGGTTAGTAAACTGTATGATGCAATAAACTTTCTAGGGCTTAGTAAAAGAATTTTGGTGCTCATTGGAACTGATAAACGGGTCTTGTGGAAAGGTTCAACACTGTCATTTACCTATATGAAACCGGCAGAAATACTACGAAAGATAGGTAGCTTAAATCTGAAAGAAATGACTTGACTGGTAAGTATATAGTTGACTATTTTTAACCCAAAATTAAGGAGATTTAATAGGGATTTTGCTACATCATTAAGATTCTGAAAAGAAATTACACTTTAACAATTTAAAACCAGAAGTTTCCTCGAAGAGTAATTAACAATTACCTAAAAATGATGAGCAAAATTTTAATTTTCCTTCTAGCACTTTCCTCTTTTCTTTTTTCCCAAAGTGATTTTAAAGTTCTTTCTTCAAATCAAAATTCAATTATTATTGAATACACTCCACAGTTTACTGATACTTCTGTTCAAGTAATTGACAATCAGAAATATAGAAATGTTGAATTGACTTTTGGGCTGATTGATAATTCTATTAAAGTTGGTACTCCAGCGGTTTCGGAAAGACAATTAAATATTGGTGTTCCAAATGAAACCGGAAATGTGATTCGGGTTTTAAGCACCGCTTACAGAGAAATAGATGGTAAGGTAACGCCACTTCAATCTGTTGAAAGAGATAAATTGTTGGAATCTATCACTTACAATATTTCACCGGAATACAATAATTACGTTGATTTTCCTGAACTAGTTTCATTCGGCGATTATGGAATATCCAGGGGATTATCTGTTCAAACAATTAGAATATTTCCAATAAAATTTGATGTGAATACAAATGTAATCCGGTTATATTCAAAAATTGTTTTTCAGATAGATTATGGGTTTGGTCAGACTGCGGGAAAAAAGACTGAAGATGAATTACTTAAATATTCCGTTATCAATTATGATGCTGCAAAGTACTGGATAAAAAGTAATAAAAATCAGTTATCAAAGTTTGGAAGCAGTGTTCTGGCAAACGGACAGTGGGTAAAATTTGAAGCCCCTGATGAAGGTATTTATAAAATAGATAAAGCTACACTCGAGTCTTTTGGTTTTGATTTAATTAGTGTCGATCCCCGAACAATCAAAATTTACAATAATGGAGGTAAAAAACTTTCCGAAAAAGTAAATGATCCTCGTCCGGTTGATTTAGTTGAAAATGCAATTACAGTGATCGGTGAAAATGATGGCAGCTTTGATGATGGTGATTATATCCTTTTTTATGGAAGAGGAACTCAGCTCAGAGATTTTGATCCTGCGACTAAAACTATAAAAAGGTTTAATAATCCATTCGCAAATAAAAACTATTATTTTATTACTGTCGGTGGAAATAACGGCAAGCGAATTCAGAACAAGGCTAGTTTAAATACAACACCGGATATTATTCAGACTTCTACAATTGCTTTTGCTGATTATGAAGTTGATAAAATAAATCTTGCTAAAAGTGGCAGAGAATTTTTCGGAGATGATTTTTCACAATCCGTTCCCGGAAGAACATATTTAAATAAACTTGATGGACGAATCTCTTCAATTCCGATCAATTATAGATTCAGATTTGTAAATGCTTCGCAAAACTCTTTTACATTATCAGTATCGGAAAATTCTTCAAATATTTTTACTCAGGTACTAGCCGGATTTGGAAATGCTTCTTACACATTTGGTGTTGACTATACAAGAAATGCAACATACAACGGAGCTTTATCTGAAAACAGGAGTACTCTTAATTTTAGTATTAGTAGTAACAGCGTTAATAACATAGGTTATCTTGATTATTTTGAAATCACTTATGAAAAACAACTTCAACAATTTGATAACAAAATTTTATTCTTCTCAAAAGATTCTACAGCTATAGTTGAATATTATCTTAACGGTTTTATGTCATCAGATATTAATGTTTTTGATGTTAGTGATCCATACAATGTAAAAATGATAAGTCCTGAAAATGGCTGGCCAAGTGGTGGAGATTATAAATTTCAGATTATTGAAAATGCTGATACACTAAGGAAATATTTAGCGATAGGGAATAGTACTTATCTGAACCCAGTTAATCCATCAACAGTTGAAAATCAAGATCTTCGCGGAATTTCTGAAGGTGCTAAATATATAATTATCTACAATAATAATTTTAAAGAAGCAGCAGAAAGATTGAAAACTTATAGGGAAAGTGAAGCACGAATACCTATTTCAACAATCATTGTTGATGTGGATAAAATTTATAATGAGTTTGCTTGTGGATCAAAAGATATTTCTGGCATCAGGGATTTCTTAAAGTATGCGTACGATAATTGGCAAAATAAACCTGAATATTTTCTGTTGATGGGAAAAGGTACGTACGATTATAAAAACGTTGAAGGCTTTGGCGATAATTTTGTCCCGACCTGGGAAACTGAAGAATCTCTGATCT
>JARRKF010000120.1:0-4650 GCA_037388405.1 Ignavibacteriaceae bacterium
TTCCGAGCAGAACCAAAAAATGATTGAGGCCGGTGTTATGTTTTCTACTCAGGGAACTGAAAAAGAACCCGGTTCTGGACTCGGACTTTTACTTTCGAAAAAATATATTGAACTAAATAAAGGAAGACTTGAAATAATAAGTGCTGGTGTTTATGGAACATCTGTAGTAATTACTTTACAGGGATTAAAATAGTCGTATGAGTTTGAATCTAAATCTTCTAATTCACTTACAAGTTTAAGTAAATTTATTATTACAATTACGGTAATTTTTACAAAGTTTATATTTTGTTTTAGCATAATTCTTCTTTCTCCATAATATATTTTCAACTTCAAAATTCATTATAGAAACACTTCGAGTACTTCTTGAAAAATAGAGTTTCTATAGAAGTTGGCGACAAATCCTTATTATCAAAACTATCATTGACTTCTGAAAAAAATACCATAAAATTGTAAAAACTTACATTTAAGAAATTTATTATCCTCATACAATGTTTTCTGTAAAGTTTAAGTGCCTCAAAAAGTGGCACTGAATATGTTAAGTAACAGTCGGTTGAGTTAATTAAATAAAAATCTGGAGCTTAAAAAATGGAAATTGCAAAAATTGCTTTTTTGGAAACTTATACCTCTGATGACAATGGTGGAATCATAGGTGCTATTCTCGTTACTGATGCTGAAACGAAACCATTGGAATTCAGAGTTACTTCACCAATAAAACCTACCGGTTTTCAAAAAACACTTTATGGTGATGTGCTGTTAGAGCATATCTTAGTTGAACTGATTTCGGTTCCATTGCTTAGTGCAATAAATGAACATGTTGATTTAATTGTTGTTAAAGATCCTTTCTTCCTGGGCGCTAATAACAAGCAGGGAATAAGAGTTGTAAGAGTATTTAATGAAAGTGATGGAAAGTCACGTGCAAGTTCAAAAGCTGAAGCACTTGCTTTTCCGGGAAGCACTGCAGATAAAATAATGATTGAGACTTCCAAAAAATTTGAAACAGAGCTGGCTCCGATAAGAGATCAATTAAATAAACTTTCAGAACAGCGAAACCTACTGGAACCATTTGAAAGATTAAAGCTTGCCTGTGAACAAGTGCAGCAGCAAAAATCAATAGAATAGTTAAATGATCCGAAAGGTTCGAACAAAGGTCGCCTCGTCAATATCAAAGATTGACCAGGTAGATGATTTTAATTATACCGGCTGGTTAAAAAAACCTCTTCTATACGAGCATCAGGTTGAATCAATTGATTCTGATTTGGACGATACTTCTGAAATTATAATTGAAATTGACGAAGTTGGTAGTGCAGATTACGAATTTCTAATGACCGAGCCTGAAGTTAAAGATGCATTACCCAAATATTCTTTCCCTAAAGTTCGGAGTAATGCGATCTTTTTTATGATTGCTCCTCCACTGGAAGAATTTGTTTTGTATCCAGAATCAGAAAAAGACAAGATAACTTTTTCGGAGCGTAGCTTTAAATTTTTATTAAGCCGACCTTCTCTCAGAAAAGAAAATGTATTATTTGATGATATAATTTATAAAGACATTAATTGCGTAATTCCAGTTCCTGAAAGCCGTGATTATTTGAGTGAAATAATCCCTGAGATTATCAATATAGATATAAAATCATTTAATGATTTAATGAGTAAAGAGGGTAAAGGCGAAATATTTGATTACAAACTTGAGCCATTTAAGAAAAGCAAAATTGCAAAACAGCCATTACCTGAATTGCCGAAACTTAAGAAAATTTACAAAGTTAAAATTCCCTCAATTGGAAAGTTTAGCTCTACTCATAAGGATATTCTTGTCCCCGGATTTGATACTATAAGTATTTCTAATCCTTCACCCATCAGTTTTGCAAAAGTTAAAAACTATTTTGCGAATGTTAAGTTTTCAAAGACAGATTACTTTTTAATGTATAGTTCTGCTAAGGCCAAAAAGGGTTCGGAAGAAAAAGAAGATTCCGCAGGCTCTAAAAAGAGCTCATCACTTACTGAAGAATTAAAATTTATTTTAAGTAATGTTAAAAAAGTTGACTGGGATAAAAACAAAAACATTCAAATTAAGTTAAGAGATTACGAAGAAGCTGCTGCTAAGTTTTTAGTAGAAAGTGATTTTGCATTATTGCAGGATGAGCTGGGTATTGATTCTGAGAAAGAGGTTATAGCCGCATTAAAAGTTTTACTGAAGAATCGGATTGCTAAATCCGTATTAATACTCACTTCAGAAAACAAAAAGGGTTATAAACAGTTAGGCAAACAGCTATATATGCAGTCAGGCTGGATAGACAAGCTTGCTGGTCATTGCCCTGAATTTTTAGTTACCAATATCGTTGGTAGTGATAAAGAAAAATCCAGTCTCTGGAATAAGTCCACTCCGATAATTGTTTCCAGTTTTGAAAATGCTGTTAATGATTTCTATTTCAAAACTCTTACACAGGCAAGACTCGAGAAGTTTGACTGTATTATTTTCGACAATGCTCATTTGATTAATATAACTGAAGAAAAAGGAAAGAAGTTTGCAACCTCAATAAAACCGAAGACTTTATGGGCAGTTTCAACTCGACTTAACCAGCAACTTCAAAAAGAGTTGAACGATTGGTTTAGTTCTTCAATCGAGATTGATAAATCCTTGGTTAGAGGAAAAGAAACAATTACTGCTGAAGCTCCTAAGATTATATGGAATGAGATGTGGGTTGAAGCTGATGATAATCAAGTGAAGGAATTTAAAGATGCAATGACTGATTGTAAGAAAGAACTTAAGCGAGTACTGGAATCTGAAAATCCACTAAGGTTTACCGCTAATATTTATACTCTTTTGCATAGGCTAAATCAGCTAGGAAATTTCTCAGCGAATAAAGTAAAGAGCCCTAAAGCCGATTTGCTGATTGAGCACGTTTCAACTATTCAGGCAAATGGAAAGAAGGTTCTAATTTTATCTCAGTATGACAGGCAAGGCACGAAAAAGTTAAGTGAATTGTTAACCTCAAATGGAATTAAACAAATAACTATTCAGGGGGGAAGTCCGGTTGAAGATATAAATAAATCGATCGAGCTGTTTAAATCGCGGGAGGATATATCAGCAATTGTAGCCGATTCAAAATCTACAAAAATAAAATATGCTGATTTGGGAGTGTCGTATGTGATTAAATTTGATCAATGGTGGAATCCTGTAAACAACTGGGAGTTTGAAGATATTTTTTATTCCGATAGTAAAGTGAATGAAAGTATTAATTTGTTCAATTATTATTCATTAGGAACGATTGATGAAAAAGTTCGAGAGCTTTTATCAAATCACGAGTTGCTAAACAGGAATGTATTTGAATTAATGCAGGCAAAATATTTTGAGGAACTAATTGCTGTTGAAGATTGGCTTAAAGTATTTGATATGCCGACAAGTGATGAGGATAAAAATGAATTCCAACCTGAAAAAATTTTACAGCAGATGAATGCAACTTCCGTTGTAAATTTTCGCAAACATTTAATTCGCTTTTTTTCTCTATTAGGCTATTCAAATTTAGATGTAATTGAAGGTCAGGATTCTTATTCATTTAATATATTAGGAAAGGCACAACGAAATAAAAGAACTTTTTCACTTGTTGCAAGGGTCTTTACTAAACCTAAAGTTGATAAAAAAATACTGGAAGAAATTTTGTCTGAATCTTCCAAGTCTATGAATGATAAAATATTCCTGATTACCAGAGGTGAATTTCCTGAATTAAGTGAAAAGAATTTGCAGGAAAACCTCACCATGATTGATGGCCTAACTCTGGCGAATTACCTTTTCAGGTTGGGGATTGCTAAGGCAGATTCCTTATAAATAAACTATGTTTGAAAGATTTTAAAAACATAATCCAATCAAAATTTCTCGTCATATTTGGTCCACAATTCTTCAGCTAAATTCCATGCTTCTTTAACAATAGCTTCCTGCTGATCACTGCAATATTTAGTTAAATATTCTTTAGCTTTGTCTCTATCATCACCCCAGATTGAAAAGGCTTCATCTTCGATTTTTTTCTGATCAGCAAAAAGTTTTGCCTGCCACGGATCCCAAACTGCTCTAACATCGTGACGCATATCGCCCCACCTTTGTGCTGCAGTTGTTCCCAAAAAATTGAAAGCCCACCATGCAGATTGTCTTGAGAATCCTGTTACTCTTCCGTCAGTTGAAGAAGTTCCGTGAACTCTTGTAATTCCAGCATAGAAAGGAGCATAAATTGAAGTTGCAACATTATCCCATGCAATCCATGCGACTCCACCAATTTCATTTGGCAGCCAGCTTCTGCATTGAATGATAGTTGCGTACATCGTATACCATCTCGCAAGTGTTCTTTCTCCAAGCCAGCCCCAACCTCCGTTAATTTTGAAAAGCTTATTCATATCGTAAGGCATAAAAGGATTTGCGAGCGGTGAGATTACGGTTTTTCCACTGTCATCAGTCACAGTAAGATTTTTAGTCATATCGAATTCAGTTCCTTCGTAATAATCCTGAAAAATCTGAACCATTTTTTGAAGTGTAATTAAAGTATCCGGTTTTACTGAAAAAGGATAATTTTCAGAGTTAGGATCAAATTTTTGTGAAGGAGCTATTAGATCAAACACTCGCCATTCTCTTCTTCTTGCTGCAATAGAATTTCTATCTGCATAAGC
>JARRKF010000121.1:0-4649 GCA_037388405.1 Ignavibacteriaceae bacterium
ATGTAATTTTATTAAATATTACTAAGCGTCTTTGTGGACAAAAGGTAGTTACTTTTCATTGAAATTTTGGATTAGTTACCCTGTTTATAGAATTCTTTAAAACAAAAAAGGTTGAAAACATTTCATTTTCAACCTTATCTAGTAGCGGGGGCAGGACTTGAACCTACAACCTTCGGGTTATGAGCCCGACGAGCTACCAATTGCTCCACCCCGCGATGTAATATTTTTTATTCTTTTCTTAGTCTCTTTTTTAAATACTCTCGTCCTATTCCAGATTTCAACCATTTTTCTCTTTTCAAAGCTTCGGTTTTGTTCTCAAAACCTTCTTTATAAACCAATTCCCAGTTCGTTCCTCTCTTTGTCCAAAAAGAAAGTGATTTTTCATTATGCTGTCCAAGCCTTCGTTCAAGATTGTCTGTTATACCTTTATAAACAAATCCTTCCTTACTTTCTATGACATATACAAAGTATTTCATCTGTTAATTCCGAGACTTTTTGAAACGGTCAGTCTTTTTCAAAGATCACTTCGGGTTATGAGCCCGACGAGCTACTCCGCCTCCGGCGGACTCCACCCCGCGATGTAATTTCTATTTCTCTTTTGGGGCTGCAAATATAACTAATCATCTCAGCGATGTCAATTAAGTAAGCTTACCCATCAACATTATTGAAACTGGAGGTAATTCCGTCAGAAGCTTGCGAACGGACGTGTATTTCATTCAATTTCTGAATGAGTCGAAGAATAATCTTTCGTTTTTCGTCAATCAGCTCATCCATAAATGTTCTCACCTCCGGTATGTTGCATTCTGCAAGCACCGCTTCATAATACTTTACAATTGCCGTTTCTTTACGGAGAGCTTCGTTAAGACTTGCACAAGTATTTTTGCAAGCATGCTGGCAATTTATTCCGACATCCGCCATGATTATTCCTCGAGTTTTAAATAGCTGTTATTTTCTCATTTAGATGAACGAGCTCTTTGCCTCTTGCAAGAGCCTTTTCGTTTACAGGGATTAAGTTGTGCCTGTGTTCCGGTAAAACTTTTTTAAGTGTGTTAACAATCGTTTCCATTTTAACTATCGGTCTTTTTTCAAGAAACGCGCCAACCATTATCATATTTGCAACTTGTTTTGCTTTAAGCTTATCAGCTTCTGCAATAGCCGGAATGCAGAGGATATCAATATCATCTCTTGTTGGAGGATGAATAATTGTTGATTCTTCGTATAGCAATAATCCACCCGGTTTTACCGCTGCTTCAAATTTATCAAGCGATGGCTGATTCAACACTATCGCAGAATCAAATCGTGTAATGATAGGAGAGCTGATTCTGTTATCGGAAACAATAACGATACAGTTGGCTGTTCCACCTCGCATCTCGGGTCCGTAAGATGGCATCCAGCTTACTTCCTTTCCTTCGGTCATTCCCGAATAAGCAATGATGCTTCCCATAGAAAGCACTCCCTGCCCTCCGAATCCTGCACAAATTATTTCATGTTCTATTTGCATTTTAAAATTTCCTTCCCGTCTTTCAAAATTCTGATTTACTATGCACCGTTCGGTTTTTTAAGATCTCCAAGCGGATAAGCCGGAAACATTGTTTCTTCCATATACTTAATTGATTCAACCGGCGTCATCTTCCAGCCTGAAGGACAATTCGAAACTACTTCAACAAAGCAGGTCCCTTTTCCTTCTTTCTGATATTCGAATGATTTGATCAAAGCTTTCTTCAGTTTCCTGACTGCATTGGGATTATGAACCGCCTGTCGTGTTACATAATATGCGCCCGGTAACAGTACAAGCAAATCAGCAATTTTGATTGGATGCCCAACCATTTTAACGTCTCGTCCATATGGAGACGTGGTTGTTACCTGTCCGACCAAAGAAGTAGGTGCCATTTGTCCACCGGTCATTCCGTAAATTCCGTTATTGATGAAGACCATTAATATGTTCTCTCCTCTGTTAACGGTATGGATTGTCTCCGCTGTACCGATTGCTGCAAGGTCGCCATCTCCCTGATATGAAAAAACAAAGCGATCAGGTAAAACTCTTTTTATTCCCGTTGCAACTGCACTTGCTCTTCCGTGTGCCGCTTCCTGCATATCAACATTCATATAATGATAAGCAAATACAGAACAGCCAACCGGCGCAACACCAACAGTTTTATCCTGTATTCCCATCTCTTCAACAACTTCCATTAAAACTCTGTGAACAACACTGTGTCCGCATCCCGGGCAATAATGAAATGGAACATCCGTTAACGTGTCCGGTCTGCAATAAACCAGATCCATTCCTTCCGCTTCGGGAGGGAAATCTAATGTTGTGGGTCTTTCAATTGACATAATTCAATCTCCTGTTATAAACTTCTAACTTAATCCTGAAGTATTTTTTTATTATCAAGAATAGTTTCAATCTCGTGCAGTACATCTTCCGGTGAAGGAATCATTCCACCCATTCTGCCTGTAAAGTAAACCGGGACTTTCCCTTCAACCGCAAGTCTTACATCTTCAACCATTTGTCCTGCATTCATTTCAACTGACATCATAAAATCAACCTGACTAGCTAATTCTTTTATTCTATTATATGGATAGGGATAAAGTGTAATTGGTCTGAGTAATCCAATCTTAATTCCTTTTTCTCTCCCGAGATCTACCGTCTTCTGACAAATTCTTGATGACAATCCAAAAGCAACTAAAAGAATTTCAGCATCTTTAGTTTTTATTTCTTCATATCTTACTTCGTCACTTTCAATCTTCCTGTATTTTTCCTGAAGCTGCTTATTAACCTCTTCCATCTCTTCAGGTTTAATGAATAATGAAGTGATGATGTTGTTCTTCCTGTCTTTTGGTTTCCCTGTAGTTGCCCAGGGTTTTTCAACTCTGGGTAAGGAACCTTCTTCAGGTTGAATAACTTTTTCCATCATTTGTCCGAGTGCACCATCCGTTAATATCATAGCCGGGTTACGATACTTTTCTGCAAGTCTGAACGCATCAAAAACAAAATCAGCCATTTCCTGAACTGATGCGGGAGCTAAAACAATTAAATGATAATCTCCATGTCCGCCGCCTTTTGTTGCCTGAAAATAATCTCCCTGTGAAGGCTGAATTGTTCCCAATCCGGGACCACCACGAACAACGTTTACAATTAAGCAAGGAAGCTGAGCAGAAGCGATGTAAGAAATTCCTTCCTGCATTAAACTAATTCCCGGGCTTGAAGATGAAGTCATCACTCGTCCACCTGCACCGGCAGCTCCATAAATCATATTTATAGAAGCGATTTCACTTTCGGCTTGAATTACTAATCCATGACGTTTTGGAATTTCTCGTTCAAGATATTCAAGTAATTCTGATTGCGGTGTAATCGGGTATCCAAAGTACGCATCAATATCAGCACGAATTGCTGCTTCAGCTAGTGCTTCGTTACCTTTCATTAATCTTGCTTCGCCTTTTTTATTTTCTTCCATCTTTAAAAACCTTTATCTGTTTTTGTATTTAAGTTGTCCTACTTCTGTGCAGCAACTTTTTTTGAAGGTTTGGGTTGTCTGTAAACTGTTATAGCTGCTTCAGGACAAACGAGGGCACAATTAACACATCCGGTACAATTATCTTCTATCAATTCTACAAAGCGATATCCTTTATCATTAAATTTTGGTGAGAGTCTTAATCCATCCTGCGGACAGGAAATAATGCAAAGTTCACATCCTTTGCAAATTGCTCCATTAATTGTCACTGTTCCTTTAATCATTTGCTTGTCTTTCAGATTGAAAATGGATTTTTATATACATAGATTTTTGCAACATATATGCCATCGGAACCCATTGTCTTATAAGGGTTTTGGGCTTAAAATGATGAATTAATTGTCAGTTTTAAGAAGATGAGAGATTGGGGGATTCCTAATTTCGAGAACAATTTCGGGGTTCATTGGGATAACTATTTTGAGTTTCAACTATTGAGAATAGTAAATAACTAACATTTAAGTTATTTATAGTTCCAGCTCACTAATTATTTTTTCAGCATCTAAAACTTCAGAGCAGGGAACCATTAACTTTATTTCATTAATGATATGTCCATTAAAATCACCCGAAGCTCGGAAAAGTGAATAGTCAGTTCCTCCGAGATGCATTGGTGAAGCTTTCCTTGAGTAAATAAATGGGTGTAACGATTCTTGTTCCAGACATGATTTAATATAATTCACCTGTGCAAAATCGGATGAGCCGTATACTCTTGCCATCCTCTCATAAATTTCATAAGAATCATGCTGACTACATAAAAACACTCCTGTAACAATCGCTCAGCATTTTTTACAGAACGGTTCACAACAAATTACACAAACATAATCTGCATCTGTGGAAGGATGATTTATACACTTGGCTTCTTCATTAAACAAAGTACCACAGCGAGGACAAAAATCAGAACCTTCATCTATCTTCAGCCTACATTTATCACATCGAATTTGTTCGCTCACTTTTTCTCCGTTTTATTACTATGCTTTTGCTTCCTCTCTATTTGATCTCACCATCCTTGAGTAGAGAGAGAGACCGGGATCGAAAAGAAAACGAAGCCAAAGTCTAACCCATGATTTATGATAAACCAGTGTTTCGTAATACTCGGGAGCTATTGCTTTTATTTTGGGAAGATTACTCCATGGAACTGATGGA
>JARRKF010000122.1:0-5640 GCA_037388405.1 Ignavibacteriaceae bacterium
GGAGAAACGAAAATTGATAGATGAGTTAAATAAGAAGTGTTAAATATTAAGTGTAAGAATAGTTTCCATTCCTGTAGGAGTTATATTGTATTTTACGTTATTCATATATACTTTCATCAGGTAAACGCCACGACCGGAATCTTTAAGCAGATTTTCTGGTTCTGTGGGATCAGGAATTTTAGCAGGATCAAATCCCTTACCTTCGTCTTTAACATTCACTATGAGTTTCGAATCTTCAACATGTGCCCGAATTGAAACAAGTTTTGATGCATCACATTTATTTGCATGGATAATTGCATTTGTTGTTGCTTCAGTTACGGCTAGCAGCAAAACAGAAAGCTGATCATCATTAAGACCCAGGTCTTTAGCAAAGTAATTAACAAATTCCTCAACAGTTATAAGATTGTTTGGATCGCTCTCTATTTCTATTTCGTAAAAAGGTTCAGGCAATATTTATTTTGATTTTTTTATTCTTTAAAAATTTAAATCCAAATATCAGAAATTCCAATTCATTGTTAAAATAAAATTTAATCTTTCTCTGTCTATACTTTTATTATCCGTAATGAATTCATACCATGAATTAAGTTTCAAATATAACATTTTAGTGCCAATCAATATCTCAAAAAGAGGGCCAATACTTAAAAAATCTGAATCCGGATTTCGCTCACCTTCTTTATATCTGTAAGTTTTAAGAGAAAAATATCTGAATCCAAGAGCAAAAAAATAATAATCGGATATAAATCCAATTTTCGGATCAGCAAAAATTTCCTGCAAGTATCTCTGTGGTAACTCAGCAAAATTGTTCCAATCAAGTTCTCCCTGACTTGTGAGTTTAGCATAGCCGGTCAGAATGAAAGAAAAATTTTTGCTAAAACGGTAATTTGTGGAATCGGTTGCTATAAATTGTCTGAATGAAATACTTCTTAAGTTCGACGCGACGTCCTGAAAATCGTAGACAGTGTAGTTTGCTGAAACTTCAAAATTATTCAACGACGAAAATTTAGCACCATTATAATATCCTCCCGTTGATAATCTTAAAACTCTGTTAATATTATTATTTGCACTCTGGCTAGCAAACAGGTAAACTAGATGACTTATCGTTCCCTCAAGATTAGCAAAGAACTGGAAAAACGGTGACAGGTACCTTGTATAGTTAATAACTCATCGCGGTCGTCGTCATTCTGTGGACTCGGAGTATCGTATTTTAATTTGCTGTGAAAAACACTTAGTGCTAATTGATCAGATTTAGAGAAGCGAATATTTCCCATTAAAGAAATTGTGGCTCTATATGAATTATTATTTTTCCTTGCTTCCAGTTCTGACCTCTGCTCGTAAAATGTTTCTGATACTCCTTCAAATCTTTTTGTAAGATGTTTTTCATCTCTTTCAGAATAATTAACGTTTAATCCCGCATCAGCAAATTCTGATCTATAAAATATTCCGGATTCGACTACAATTCCTAATTCATTTACCTGTGTATCAAAAATCGATGGAGATTGTATTATAGCTTTATACCGAGTGTTTCTGTCTATTGTACGATAGTTTATTCTGCCATTCAAATCAAAATCAAACAAATCAAAAAGGTTACTGTAAGCTAAGTGATCCTGCAGAAGGAAAGCAGTTTCGGTTCGACTTTCAATATTATTAAGAACGTTAAATTCAGTTGATGTTATTGAATCAGCAGCAAGATAAAAATCTTTTCGACTCTGTGAAAACTTTGTGTTGAAAAAATTTGTTACCTGTGGATTAAACGGATTTGTAACCAGAAGATCCAAATATCGGATTGTATTTTTTCTTGGTGAAATGTCTTCATTCTCCAATTTTAATATTGTTACTAAATCAAAATCTTCAATTCCCGGATCGTAAAGCTTTCCTTCCAACCCATAAATTGGACCATTATCAATTTCATTTACCTGCCGGTTATCCGAATATCCTCCGTAAGGTGTAAAAATTAATCCTCTCAGTAATGAAATTTCACTCAAAGTTATCAATTGATTTATTGCCGCCTGATTTATTCCAAGCTGCCGATTATCGGATACAATATTGCTGCGTATTGCAATCCCCTGTTTAAATCCATCACTTATTTTATACTTTCCGAGGGCAAAAAGGTATTCTTCATCGCGTATATTGTTCTGAGTCGATTTTAATAATGTAGACCGATAATTCCCATCTATTCTGTATTCTAATTTTGAATTATTGCCATAAAGATTAAGCCCGGTATTTAGGTAATAAGTATTAAGCTGTTTATCAAAATTCGAGAATAATCTGTTGATTGCTGAAAGGGGAATTGTAAATTGAGTGGAATCAACTTCAAGTTGAGCAAATGAGTTTGGACTGAATAGAAAAATCAATCCAATTAAAACTAATACTGTTAAAAACTTATTATTTTGATTCAAGCGAATGAGAAAAAACCAGAATATTTATTCTGTAAAAATAGTTACTATTTCAAAGGTGGTAAAACAAAGGAATAACCTGTATTTGGTGTTCAATATCTTACAACTTCATCTTAAATTCAAGCACTAAACAAAATTAGTTATATTGAATAATAATTTTTTGTAAATGTTGAACTTTAGTTAAACTTTTATTCCCCGAATGTCAAAAAGTCGAAATCCCAAAAGAAAAAAGAAAGAGTCAAAAAGCATTCAGCAGAAAAAAGCCTCCTCACTTAACTTTGAAAAGCTGGTTTCATATAAATATACAGGACTGGTACTTGCAGCATCTTATTTTGTTGTGGTTGCTTTCGTTAGCTTTTTATTTCATAAAGTTGGTGACTATGGAATTGAAACCGACTTTTTTTGGGGATATGTACCAAGCGCAAAAGAATTTCTCTCAGGAAAAATAGTTATTGATGGATTCAGAGGACCGCTTTATCCTATGGCTCTTGGAGTTGTTGGTTTTTTATTTGGTGATTTCTTTAAAGCAGGAATCCTGATTGCTGTAATTTCTGCTTCGTTTGTAATTTATTTTACTTTTGAAATTCTCAAAAAAATCTTTTCATCGCAAATTTCATTTTTTGTAACTCTACTATTGGCTGTTAATCCTGTTTTTATTCAGTACTCTTACAGTGCTGGAACAGATATGTTTTTTAATGCACTGGTGGCGGCGACTCTTTTCTTCTTCTTTAAAGACAAAGAACTCAATTACAAAAATCTTATTCTTGCAGCACTATTTGGGGGACTTTCATATTTAACCAGGTACAACGGAATATTTCTGATCAGCTTCGTGTTTGTAATTCTTTTCATAAACTACTGGAATATAAGCTGGAGCAACAGAGTTAAATCTTCGCTTCTATTCGTACTTGTTTTCATCGTAACATTTTCACCATGGGGATTTTATTGCTTAAGTGAAAAAGGTTCTTTCTTCTACAATGAAAACTACAAGAACATTGCTTTCGAAGTTTATGGAAAAGGGAATATGAGCTGGGACGATTTTTGGTTTAAAGAAAGTAAAAACATAACCTCAATGTCTCAAGTGGTGTTCAAAGATACTGGAAAATTTTTATCAACGGTAGTAAATAATGTTGGCGACCATTTCATTAGCGATATGGAAAGATTAGTTGGTTGGCAGTTAGGTCTGTTTGTTATTTTGGGATTTATACTTCTTATTTTCGCAAATCCATTTAAATCTTTAAAATCTCTTGAAACTGCATACTACCTGGTTAATATATTTTTCTTTGGTCTGTTACTGATTGTTTTTTACAGCGAAAGATTCTCTTTGTTCCTGATCCCGTTTTATGGATTAATTGCAGTTCGTCCTTTCTTCTCTGAAGAATTAAGATTAAAAAAGTTTCTACCTCAAATTTTCAGGTACCTGATTCTTGCCGGTTTAATAGTTTTCACTTTTGTTAAATCTTATTCATTCAACAGTGAAAATATTAACAGCGGACCTACCGAACTGCTTACTTTAAAAGACTGGTATGAAGAAAACGTTCCTGATAGTTTGAAAGGAAAGATAGTTGCAGCAAGAAAAGCACACGTTGCTTATTATCTTGGTATGAAATTTCAGCTTATGCCAATGGCCGATTCTTATGACGAGTTCATTAAAAAGTTGAGAGAAGAGCATGTTGACTATCTCTATTTTGGAATTGCAGAGGCCGGATTGCGAAGAGAATTCCAGTATCTTATCGATCCAAGAAAAAAACATCCCGGACTGGAAGTAGTAGTATATTTTAAAAATCCGCCTTCTGTGCTTTACAGGGTTTTAAAGGAATAATTTTTTCATAAAACCGAAAAAAGAGATAATTGTTTAAATTGACAATACTCCTTATTTTCAATAATTTTAGCTTCAATTTTTTAATTATTAGCAAATGTTAGAACAATATATTCCATTATTTATAGTATTAGGCGTAGCGTTAGTTTTCGGAACAGCACTAGTGATGTCTTCGACACTAATTGGACCACAACGCCCAAACCGGGAGAAGACTTCAACTTACGAAAGTGGAATGAAGCCGGTGGGTACAACAAACCAGAGATTATCAATTAAATACTATCTGGTTGCTATGTTTTTTATCATTTTCGATCTTGAAGTGATTTTTGTTTATCCCTGGGCTGTTGAGTTCAAAAAATTATTTGGTGAATATGGAATTTCTGTCTTCCTTTCGATGTTAATATTTTTAGTAGTTCTCGAGTTAGGTTATTTATATGCTTATAAAAAAGGTGGATTTAAATGGGATTAGAAGCTTATTTAAAAGATGACGGATTTTTTACTACCAAAATAGATGCGATGATTGCATGGGCAAGAAAGAATTCTGTTTGGCCGATGCCGATGGGTATTTCCTGTTGTGCAATTGAAATGATGGCTGTTGGCGATCCTAAATATGACATTGCTAGATTCGGATCTGAAGTTATGAGATTCACTCCACGTCAATGTGATTTGATGATTGTTGCCGGAACTGTGACATACAAAATGGCTCCGGTAGTTAGAAAAATTTATGACCAGATGCCCGATCCGAAGTGGGTAATTGCCATGGGCGCATGTACATCTTCCGGTGGAATGTATCGTTCTTATTCTGTTGTTCAGGGAATAGATCAGTTTTTACCGGTTGATGTTTATCTTGCTGGCTGTCCACCACGTCCGGATAATCTTCTTTATGCTTTGATGAAGATTCAGGATAAAATCGGAAAAACAAAAGCATCAGAATTTCCAAACATTCCTTTAAGCAAAAAGGATTTAAATCTTCCCGAATTAAATGTAATTCAGAAAAACTGACTTTTATGGATCTGAAATCTCTTATTCCTCAAAAACTAAAAGAAAAATTTCCTTCTGTTAATTTTGAAGTAACAGATTACAAGGACGAACTTACTTTAAAGTTTGATAAGAAGTTTGTAGTTGAAGTCTGCAAATTTCTAAAATCTGATTCTGAGCTTGAGTTTCATTGGTGTTCCGATGTAACAGCAATTGATTGGGCTATAAGAAAGAACAGGTTTACTGTTGTTTACAACATTTTTTCGATGAAACATAATTTCCGGCTTAGATTAAAAGCTGATGTTGACGAAGCTGATGGAACAATTGATTCAGTTTCATCTGTCTGGAAAGCAGCTAACTGGCAGGAAAGAGAAACTTACGATATGTACGGAATAAAGTTCAACAATCATCCTGATTTAAGAAGAATGTATATGCCTGAGGAGTTTGAGTATCATC
>JARRKF010000123.1:0-11977 GCA_037388405.1 Ignavibacteriaceae bacterium
TTGTTAATTAGAAAGGACGACAATTACTGCCGTCCTTGTTATTAAGTCTAAGCTCTACTTATTTTCTTCCGCCTCTTTTTGGACCTGTGCCATCACAATTTCCTGAACCGTTTCCACTTCCGTAGCCAGTTCCATCTTTCGGACCTATTCCGCTGTTACCGGTTCCATCGTTTGGTCCCCACATTTTTCCATGATTCTTGCTGCCTTTACCATTCCTATTCTGCTGACCTGTTCCGTCATTTGGTTTTACGTAATCGGGGTCCTGACCGTTTGGAATACCATCACCATCAGAATCAACGGCGTTATCATTTATACCGTCGCTATTAAGATCAACAAAACCTTTTTGTCCGTTATTTCCCTTTTTGTTTTTTGCACCAGAGTAATCTTCATCTCTTCCATTTGGAATACCATCTCCGTCAGCATCAGGCGCATTATCATTATAACCATCGCCGTTTTCATCAATGAATCCTTTTCCATGCAATTGGTTCTGTTCTTTTGTCTGAGTTTTTATCTGATTCTTTGTTTGATTTTTTAACTGATTCTGGTTCTGGTTTTTGAGTTGTACTTGTGGATCACCTTCGTTCTTTGTCTGAACCTGGTTTTTAATCTGGTTTTGGTCCTGTGACTGAAGTTGCGTCTTAACCTGATTCTCTTCTTTATTCTTTACAGGATCTTCCTGTGCAAAGATTGAAGCTGAAAAGAAAATAGCACTTAGTACTAATGTGAGTACTAAATTTTTTGTGGTTTTCATTTTATTCTCCTTGTTTTAATTGATGTTTAATCTTGCTTTGCATGAGTTACTCAACGGATGTGCCAGAGAATAATTATACATTTTTGAATGGAATTCTTATTATTTCATTAATAAAAGATTTTTCTTCGACCTTAAGGACGAAAGGCTTCGACTAAGTGGACGAGCAAGTTCGATGAATTATTAACTATGGAATTGAATAAAATAAAAATCTGTTATGGATTAATAATTGTAGTAATTCTGATTAATTTTGAATATGGATTTTTTTAGCAAGCTACAGCCGAAGATAATTATCACTGTTGCACTTATAGTTGGTACGCTCATGGTGATTTCAGCTTTTATAGAGCTACGACAAAGCAAGTCGGAAATCCTGCATTTACTCACCGAGCAATCCTCTTCGCTCATCGAAACTGTCACTCAAAGCAGCATAAATGCTCTTAACTCAAGTGAAGAGATAGAAAACCTGATAACCGAAAGATTAATTAATAATGCCCGTCTCATAAGAGCCCTGGACAGCCTGAACATTTTGACCCATCAGAAATTAGTTGAAATAGGAAAAGAGAATTCACTATACAGAATTAACATCTTCAATAAGGAGGGCACACGAGTACTTTCAAACAGAATTCCGGAAGCAGATCATCCACATGGGGAAGAAAATATTAACCGGGCTGAAGAGCTTGCACCAATTCTTAAAGGTGGATTAGACGAATATATCATCGGGCTTAAAGAAGCTGAATTCACACAGGGTCAGAGATTTGCTGTTGCTGTTGCACGGGCAAACAAAAAAGGTGCAATTGTAATTAATATGAATGCTGAGGAGTTCCTTGAGTTTAGGAAAAGAATCGGGCTTGGAAAAATTATCAAAGATATTTCCGACAATTCGGGGATAGAATATATTGTTTTGCAGGATTCTATTGGCATTCTTGCTGCCGGTTCGTCAGTTGATACAATGAGTTCGATTACATCCGATCCTTTCCTAATCACTGCACTAAAATCTGATATTATTTTTACCAGAACACACGAATTTAAAAATCACGAGGTTTTTGAAACAGTTAAACGATTAGAATATGGTGGTGCGACAATCGGTATTTTCAGAATAGGATTATCACTTGATGAAGTACGGGCAGTTGAAGATAGAATGAAAAGAAGACTGATTATAATTTCATTAGTCCTTGCAGCAATTGGTATTGTTGTTCTCAGTATAATATTCACAACGCAAAACCTTAGAACGGTTTCAAATGAATTTAAGAAGTTCAAAACTTTTACATCGACTGTTCTGGAAAATATGGGTGAAGCTGTTATTGTTGTTGATGAGCAGAAGAAAATTACCCTGTTCAACAAATCATCACAGCAGCTATTTCAGAAAAATGAAGATGAAGTATTGAACAGGGAGGTCGCTGAGTTATCGGCAGATATTTCTGCAGCGCTTGAACAATATTGTAAAAACAATGATGACAAATGTGCAGATGTTTCAATAGATGCTTTAATTAAAGATGAAAGAAAGTATCTAAATCTGAACTTCACACGAAACAAGGATGATGATGGCAAAGACAATTATATAATTGTAATAAACGATATAACTGAAGCCCGAAGACTTGAAGAAGAATCGAAACGAAAAGAAAAACTTTCCGCAATGGGCGAGCTTGCATCAGGAGTTGCACACGAAATCAGAAACCCAATAAACGCAATTGGAATGATTGCACAACGTTTGGATAAAGAATTTAAAGTTGAGAGAGACTCTGAGGAATATCACAGTATTACAAACCTTCTCAGAAGTGAAGTAACAAGAATCAATAAAATCATAACACAGTTTCTCAGCTACGCAAAACCACTTGACATCCAGCTAGGAAAAGTAAATTCAAAAGAATTTTTTGATGATATTTACAGGCTGTTTTCTGATCAGGCAAAGCTTAAAGGCATACAATTAAAAAAATTATCCGATCAATCATTTGAAATAACAATTGATCCTGAGCTGATAAAGCAATCATTAATGAACCTTGTACAGAACGCAATTGATGCAGTAGACAAAGGTGGAAAAGTTGAAATCAATTATTTTAAGAAGGAAAATAATCTGATTATTGAAATAACAGATAGCGGTAAAGGAATCCCTGAAGAGATTAAACATAAAATTTTTGATCTATATTACACTACAAAACCGGAAGGGACAGGACTGGGATTAAGCATTGTCCAAAAAATCGTTGCAGAACATAAGGGAACAATAGAGGTTTTTAGTGAAATTAAAAAGTTCACAAAATTTAAAATAAATATTCCGCAATAATGAAAGACTACAACATTTTAGTAATTGATGACGAAGCAGCTCAAAGAGATATTCTCACAGGATATCTGAAGAAGAAAGGTTACAAAATCTTTTCTGCTTCGTCGGGGAAAGAAAGTATTGAGATTACAAAAAATAATCCTGTTGATATTATTCTTTCTGATTTTAAAATGCCGGATTTAAATGGGATTGAAGTTCTTGAACAGGTAAAAACGGAACTGTTGAGAATGCAGTAAAAGCAATACGGCTTGGAGCTTTTGATTACATTTCAAAACCGGTTGATCTTGATGAACTCGATTTAATGATTGACCGGATAATTGAGCACAAAAACCTGAAGTCTGAAAATCAATTATTAAAAACCCAGCTACAGGAAAAGCATAAAATTTCTTCTATTGTTTCTCAATCTCAGAAGATGGAAGAAGTAATCAATGTTGCTGCGAGAGTTGCAGAAAGCAAAGCAACTGTTATAATAACAGGAGAAAATGGAACGGGCAAAGAGGTTTTGGCAAAGGCTATTCATTATATGAGTTCAAGAAAAGAAAAACCATTCATTGCTGTAAATGTTCCTGCACTTACAGAAACCCTGCTCGAAAGTGAACTGTTCGGACACGAAAAGGGTGCATTTACTGGTGCAGACAAAATGAAGAAGGGGAGATTCGAAATTGCAGACGGGGGGACGCTTTTCCTTGATGAGGTTGGAGACATTCCTCAATCAATCCAGGTAAAACTTTTACGGGTTCTCCAAGAACATCAATTCGAAAGAGTTGGTGGGACAGAAAAAATTGAAGTCGACGTAAGAATAATCGCAGCCACGAACAAAGACCTCGAACAAAAAATTAAGGACGGATCTTTCCGGGAAGATCTTTACTACAGATTAAATGTGGTTTCAATTAAAATTCCTCCTCTTCGTGAACGGAAAGAAGACATTTTACCGCTGATTGAAAACTTCATTGATAAATATTCTAAAGAAAATAATAAAGATAACCTTGAAGTTTCTAAAGAAGCTGTTGATGTGTTAATGAAATACACGTATCCCGGCAATGTTAGAGAGCTTGAAAATATTATAGAGCGAGCTGTTGTTTTAACCCGAGGGAAAGTAATCACATTGGGCGATCTTCCAATGAATATAAAAGGTTTTAAGGAAGAAAAAACTCTTGGCTCATTAGACAAAGGAACTCTAACCGAACAGGTTGAAGCACTTGAGAAGCAATTAATTTTTGATGCACTGCAGCAAAGCGAGGGGAATCAAACTAAAGCAGGAAAATTGCTTGGACTAACTGAACGTAACCTTCGTTATAAACTGAAGAAGTATAATATTAAATAATAATTAGTGTCATTCCCACGCAAGTGGGAATCTATTTGGATTAAATCCTTTGGATTCCTGTTTGCAAAGAAATGACAACCTTAACGCCCTTTCTTTCTAAGTTCATCGACGGAGAAAAATAAATACAAGCCGGTCACTATTTAATTAAATTAAAGATAAAACAGTGACCGACGAGTCTTGGTCTGAGGGCAAGCTAAAAATCAAACCCCAAACTAATTGCGTAAACCTGGTTGCTGTAGTCGTAGTAATAATCGTTGGAAGTGTTTTTGATAAAGTTATAATTTAAGGAAAGGTAAAGCCCACTGAGAATTTCACTCAGTCCGAATTCAAGCGAAGCACCAACAGAGAACTGATTATCTTTTCTCAATTCATCAAGATCGTTTCCTTCTTTATCAGCAGCGGGAAGATCCGTGTAATTTCTGATTTCATATCGTCCTGCTATTTTACCCATTATGTTCGGACGAAATAGATAAGATAAGGTTAATCCTGTTTCAATTCCTTCATTCGAATAAATATCGTTGAAGAGTTCCTCCTCATAAAATATGTAATCGATAGAACTATAGTAGCGGTTACCACCACTAATATTTTTTCTCAGAAAGGTGAAGGCACTTAGACCTAAATCATCTGTTATTCCCTGTCCAAGCTGTAAAAATAATTTTGCTTGTAAAACTTCATCGGCTAGTCCCTGGCTTTTATAATTTTCAATGTAACTCTTTTGATCAATCTCTGCTGCTGCAGTTAGAGAGGTTTTGCTTTCAAAACTGTTTATCGATCTCAAAAAAGCTTTAAGTTGATAATGGGAGAAGATAGAAAAATTTTCATAATTAATTCTGTTGCCTATTACACCAATCTGGAATTTATTACTCTCGCTGAGAGAATGCATATAGTTTGCATAAGCTGAGACCTGATTAAAATCATAAATATTATATGCTTCTTTATTTGTTCTGAATGAATAATTGAGCCCGACGTTTAATGGATTATCATTTTCGGAAAAAAGATAAGTGTTAACGACACCGAGTTTCTGTAAACTGTTGATTTGTCAGCGTACTCATAATAGCGATTGAAGAAACCAGTGTAGTAAAATTCAAGATTATTTTGCTCGGTTTCAAAATCGTAACCTAGTTCACCAGTAAAAGCATTTATGAAATCAGAAGAGTTTAAGTAGTTATTAAAGATGATATAAATGAAGATTAGGAGAAAAAGCGGTACAAATAATTTTTGATTCATAAAATTTTTCTACTAAAAACTATTTCCCGCCGCCATTACCGCCGGAACCATTTCCGTTGCCACCCTGTCCACCACTGCCCTTTTGACCAGCTCTTGTTCTCTTTCTGATTTTTTCCAGGCTCATCCCACCAGCGCGAGTATCAGCAATTCCATCACCGTCTTTATCTATAAATACATCTTTGCCTTTCTTCTTTCCGTCTTTACCAGAGAACTGATTTCCGCTGTGCAGTCGATTTCTATCTTTTATCTGGCTTTCTTCGCCCTTGTTTTTCTGCTGGTTCTGTTCCTGGATTTGCTTTTGCACCTGTTCCCTGTTCTGGTTTTGAGTGGAATCCTGCAATGCATTTGCATATGCAAAACCGAATGAACCAAGAATTAATATTGTAAGTATTGTTTTCATTTTATTTACCTCCGCATTATTTAACACAAAGCTTGTGCCTTTAAAATAGAATCTAAAATCTTCTTAAATGTGGGTTAATTTGAATCATCACGACCAAATTGTTGAGTTCTACGACCATATGGGCGAGTCTAGAAAAGTTTGATTCTTGACGAATCTTAAAATAGCTTAAGCTCACTTTAATTAATTTTCAAGGTTTTCTACTTAAGATTAAATTACCTTCTTCAGTTCAATAAAAAACTTGTCACGTATTTCTTCAATCTCCAGCGCTTCGTTATAAACAAGTATGGCTTTGTCTTCTAACTTGAATCTGTCGGGCTCAACCTGCAACACATAGGAGTTGACATTTCTTTCCCAAAACCATTCTGCACAACCAAACTGAATATTGTCGGGATCGATATTGGTAATTTCTTTCAACGCTTCAAGAAGCTTTCTCCCTAAATCACTATTTTCAATACAGAATGCGATGTATGCTATTCTGTATTCAACAGTTGGAATTGTATTTGTTAATGGTAATCGTTCCACGTTCTTAGGATTGGGCTGTCCTTCATATACAAAATGCCCGTAACAGCATTGCAGTGTAAAACAATAACGTAGATCGTTGAAACTATTAATCAATCCAGTTATCGGTCTATCAATTGTTTCGTCTTTTAGTAGCGACAGATATTCCCTGCGTTGATTTTGGAAATTCGGATTTTCAACTAATGCTTTAGGTTTGATAAATGTTTCCAAAAGTTCTCCAAGTTATTTCATCTAAAATTTACGAGGTTATCTGTTTAAATTAAAACCGGCTAATTTACTTTTTTAAAATCCTGTCACGAAAGTATTCTACAAAACCTATAATTAATACTGACAAACCGACGATCCACAAAATGATTAATCCCGTCGTAGAAACATTCGGCTGCCCGAAGATTAATATTAAAATTAACGCAACACCTGCCACCATATTTATTACAATTGCACCATCCAGTCCGAGTCCTCTTTTTCCTTTATAGAAATATTTTACTTCTATAAATAGAGCAATTCCAATACCTAATAATACTGCACCAAGAATCATCGGATAGAAATTATTCTCTGATTTTGGTAAACCTAAAATCTCACCACTTCCAAACGGAAATGTAAATAAGACCAGTCCTAAGAGAGTGTTTACAACACCATCAACTATCAATAATATTTTTTCTTCATTCTTCATATAAATCTCATAATAATTATTGACAAAAATTATTCATTTCAAATAATTCGTTTATACAACTTTCTAAGAATAGCCATAAGCTCAGCAAGGCTCAGCATTTTTCATCAAACTGAAATAAAACTCAAATCAACTTAAGTTTTAAGTTTCAATTATTCAATCAACATTAGTTAAACAGCAATCAATCTGCCAGAATAGTTTGTAAATTTTTCTTTTATATATTTTTGTATAGTCAATTCAGAAAAATTTTTCCCGGAGAGCATAAAATGAAAACTATATTAATAATAGTTATCGGAAAGAGAAAAGAATCCGCTGTAAAAGTGCAGCAAATATTAACCGCGTGGGGATGCAACATAAAAACCAGATTGGGGATTCACGACGGTGTGCTTGATAATTGCTCAGATACCGGATTGCTTATACTTGAACTTGTAGGCAAGCAAAAAGATAGTCGTATTTGTTCTACTTTTCTTTTCTTTGAAAAGGTAATTTGACAATAAAGCAACTTCCAGGCTGTTTATCCTTTGCTAATCGTGATGGACTCTTTACGCTTATTAAACCCTCATGCCTGTCAACAATCTTTTTTACTACAGAAAGACCGAGCCCAGAACCTTCAGTCGATATTTTCTTTACATTCTCTGCACGGTAAAAATCGTTGAATATTTTCGGTATTTCTTTTTCCGGAATGCCAACACCATCGTCGCAGACTTCAATTATTATATTGTCCACTTCGTTCTTTAAAGTAACTTCAACATTTCCACTATCGACTCCATATTTAATTGAGTTCCCCACGAGATTTGAAATAACAATATCAAGAAGAAACTTATCTCCTTTTACATTATCGGTTTTACTTCTTTCATCTTTGAAATGCAACTTTATCAAATGAGAATCTGCGTAAGCCTTCCTTCTCTTTAAAACTCCTGATATTATACTCTTAATATCGACATCCTCTTCGTCGAACTTATCATAAAGATTTAGCTTTGATATATTAAGCACATCGTTAATCATTTGTATCCCTTCATCGGTTCGGTTCTTTGCTCTTATAAGTTTTTCTTCTATGGTTTCATCAATCGGTCCGAGAAATTTTTGAAGAATAATATCGATGTATGATGCCACCGCAACAATCGGAGTTTTAAGCTCGTGAACAATACCCATTATATATTTTTGTTTTTCTCTTTCAGCAACATTTATTTTCTTAATTGATTCTACAAGATCCTTTTCACGTTTATATAGCTGCCTGGCTATTCCGTTTGAAAGATAGATACTGCCAAAAATCATGAAAGCAAAAGTAGAGAAGAAAGCAGCGATAAAATAAATTTGATTATATAAATGAAAATCGAGAAGCCCAATTACTGGGTAGTGAACCAGAACGCCGCTGTATTCAAGCGAAATCATTATTATAAATAAAAGCACAAAGATCACCGCAATAGTATAAACTATAGCTCCTGGAAGTATGAGACTACCAATTATCATCTGAAAAATAAAAAGCATATACAGCGGAGATTCAATTCCACCTGTAAAATAAACTAACAGTAATAATGCGCTCAAGTCAAGTATCATCTGTATAAGCGAGAGGTAAAGCGGGTTAAAACTATTAACCTCCAGTTTAATATGCTCTCGTAACCAATGTAGAATAATATTATAAGCAAGTATTGCTGCTGTAATTGCAAATACTGAAAGAAGCTGCGTTTCAGTAAATTTTATTTTGAATATAAAAATTGAAAAGAAAAGAAGAATGCACAACATCACAACAAAGACATAACGAAGCATAATAAGCCAAAGGTTCCTTCTGCGAATTGCGTCCCAGAACTCCGGCTGTTCAAGTGCCCATTCAGGCACAAGGTTAATCATCAAATTCTTTAGCAAGATCATTCCACTTTTAGCGAGTTACCGGCAGTATTTATAATTGACGTCCAACAAATTGATTTTCAACCTACGCAATATACTTACCTCTTTTAACATAATGCGTATGAAGTAATTTGTGCGAGAGGTGTCCGCAAGGTCCATCTTTCAAAAACAGATTATAAATTTCTGTAATGTGTTTGTTCTCATGTGATTTCCTCACAGGCAAAGATCGATCCTCATTATAAATTGCTTGCGCTCTTAATTTACGAATTTCCGGTGTGGTTGGTATTGGCTGACCGCCGCCGCCGAGACATCCGCCGGGACAAGCCATAAATTCTATAAAGTGACACTCGCTGAACTTTCCACCCGCTTTAATATCTTCCATCACTTTTCTTGCATTGGCTGTTCCATGAACCACAGCAACTTTTAAAGTGGCGCCTTTCAACCAGTTCCAATCAGCTACCAAATGTTTTATAAGATCAGGAACCGGTCCAACTTCCTGAATAGGCAATTCCACATAACGAATACCTTCGAACCCTCTGATTGGCGTTATGTCAGCATTTACAAAAACACTTTCAACTTTCTTCCCGGTTACAAATTCGAATACTGTTCTAAAAGCTGCTTCCATAACTCCACCGGTTGCCCCGAAAATCAAACCTGCGCCTGATGCATCACCAAACGGATTATCAAAATGTGATTGAGGCATTTCGGGTAAATATATTCCTGCCTCTTTTATCATCTGTGCAAGCTCGCGGGTTGTTAAACCATAATCGACATCTTTAAATCCTGAATCCATCATCTCGGGTCTATTACACTCAAACTTTTTAGCAGAGCATGGCATCAGGGCTACCGTTACAATATCTTTTGGGTCTATTCCTGTCTGCTGAGCATAAAAAGTTTTAATTAACGCACCAAACATTTGCTGCGGAGATTTTGCAGAGCTGAGATTCGGGATATATTCCGGAGAAAAATGCTCAAGATATTTAACCCAGCCCGGTGAGCTGGATGTAAATTGAGGTAGTGCTAGGTTTTCCTTTTTAACAAGCGCTTTTTATAAACGCTGAATTAATTCGGTGCCTTCTTCAATGATTGTAAGATCTGCAGTAAAGTTTGTATCGAAGACAACATCAAATCCAATCCTTCGTAAGGCTGTATTCATTTCACCAGTTAAAGAAGTTCCGGCTTCCAATCCAAATTCCTCACCTATAGCTGCTCTTGGTGATGGTGCTGTCTGAATAACAACATGCTTCTTAGAATCATCAATCGCTGTCCAAATTTCATCCCGCGGATCGTTTGCACGTAGTGCACCTGTAGGACAACGGTTAATACATTGACCACAATTGATGCAAATTACTTCTGCAAGAGGTTTATCCCAAAAAGTTCCGACGTGCGTATCGTGTCCTCTGTCAATTGCTTCCAGTACTCCAACTTCCTGAAGATCAATACATGTTCTTACACATCTTTTACACAAAACACATTTATTCATATCCCTTACAACAGAATATGATGAGTTATCAACTTCGTATTTTGGTTTTTCGATGTGTCCAAAGTTATAATGATCAACTCCATATTCTTTAGCAAGAGACTGCAGTTCACAATTATTATTTCTGAAACAGGAATAACATTCACCATAATGTTCACTAAGAAGAAGATCAAGTATATGTTTCCTTGCTTTTCTTACTGCATTTGAAGTGGTTTTTATTTTGATAGGTGCAGTGATCGGAAATGTACACGAAGCCTGTAATGTTCGCATACCTTCAACTTCAACAACGCAAATACGGCAAACGCCGGCTACACATAAGTCATCATGATTACAAAGCGTCGGAACATGAACCTGGTTTTGTCTGCATGCTTCAAGAATTGTTGTTCCCAGAGGAACTGAAACTTTCTTTTCATTTATTTCAATTGATACAGTTCCACCAATATATTCCGGATGTTCAGGCTTTTCAATTACCAGAGGTTTCTGGCTTACCGGTGCACGACAAATTTCTTTATCTGACATCTTTTCCTCCGTTATTACCGCTGTTGAAAATCTCATCATTAAAGTTTTCAAGTATCGATATAAAAGGATTTGGACTTGACTGACCCAACCCGCATTTTGAAGCTAGCTGCATTGTCCTTCCAAGATCTTTTAATTTATTAATATGTGAGAAAGTATACTGCCCTTTTTCTATCATTTCAATGCCTTCAAGTAATTTCACATTTCCAATTCTACACGGAGTACATTGCCCGCATGATTCATCAACAAAAAATTTCATAAAGTTCTTTAAAACTTTCAGCATATCCCTGCTTTCATTAAAAATCATTACCGATCCGCCTGTAGCGATATCTTCATATGCCATTGTTCTGTCAAACTGTGATTTTGGAACACAGTGTCCGGAAGCTCCTCCAATCTGTACTGCTTTGGTATCCTTTGCTCCAACAATTTCCAGCAGCTCTGAATTTTTTGTTCCCCATGGAAGTTCATAAACTCCAGGTTTTTCACAATCACCCGAAACTGAAAACAGTTTTGAACCGGTTGATTTACTCGTACCCACTTTTGAAAACCAGCCTCCGCCTTTCATTACAATATGAGTTACTGCTGCGAGCGTTTCTACATTATTTACTGAAGTGGGCTTTCCCAGAAATCCTGTATTAATAGGATACGGTGGTCTGTTTCGTGGTTCACCGCGGTTTCCTTCGAGTGATTCTATTAAAGCTGTTTCTTCTCCACACACATAAGCTCCGGAACCAAGAAATATTTCAATATCAAAATTGAATCCTTCTTTGCCTAAAATATTTTCACCTAGCAGATTATCTTTCCTCATCTTTTCTAAATAGTCTTCCAGTGATTTCAGGAGATATTCGTACTCACCGCGAAGGTATACTATTCCGGTTTGTGCGCCGATAGTATATCCACCTATAACCATTCCGTCAAAAACAATTTCGGGAAATTCCATTAATAAAACTCTGTCCTTAAATGTGCCCGGTTCACC
>JARRKF010000124.1:0-8595 GCA_037388405.1 Ignavibacteriaceae bacterium
TTAAACCGTTAAAATTTTTATCTAGAATATTTTCAGAGAGAATAATAAACTTATAATTACTATGATCGCAAGAGCACCGATGAGACTGTAGTTTATTAACTTTATTGATTTAGATTGTTTCTCTAATATATTAATAATTCTCTGGTTGCTGTCTCTTACATCTGTAGATATATTTCTTGAACCTGCTTTAACTTCTGTAATTAGAGTTTTATGAATTGTATCAATCCTTGTTTGTAAATTCTGTATTTCACTATTTATAGAAGAAGCTTTTGATTCCAGTGCAGAATCAATTTTATCCATTCGGGTCGGGATTTCCATTTTGTCAAACTTGTCAATTACGACATAAGCTTTGGCAGAAACCTTTTCAAATTCTTCCTTAAGCTTTGTAATCGTATTTATAATTTTGGAAGCTGCTTCAATTGATATCTTCGCAGTTTCAATGTACTCCACCGCTGATTTTAGTTTAGTAAGCTCTTCTTCCAGCTTAACAATTTCTACCTGCAGGATATCTTCCATTATTTCTCTACTGTTAGTTTTTGAGATTCTGATATTTTAATTCAAATTCCTCTTACAATTTTGATACCGTAAAGATTCATCAAAAAACAATAATAATGGGTTTTTTCGGGATAATTTTTACTGAAACGAAAGGTTTTATAAAAGACAGGAATGATTTATTAGTATAAGATCCAAAAAGAATAATAATATAAACGCCAAAAAAGGCTATGCCAGCGACTTACTTAACTCATTAATTTTTTGTAAAAGATTATTTAACTCAACATCGAATCTTTCACCTGATTTCCTGCTTTTAACTTCACACTTTCCATCTTTCAATTTCTTTTCACCAATTACTATCTGTAAAGGCATACCAAGTAAATCAGCATCATTAAATTTAAAGCCTGCTGTTACATCTCTATCATCAAAAAGTACTTCATATCCTGCGTCGCCTAATTCTTTATAAATTTTTTCTGCTTTAGTAATTATATTTTCGTTTTTCATATTTAAAGCGATGAGATGAATATCAAAAGGTGAAAGTGTTTTGTTCCAGATAATTCCTTTATCATCATGATTTTGTTCGATATAACAAGCCATAATTCTCTCAACACCAATTCCATAACTTCCCATAACAATCGGATGTTCTTCACCATTTTCATCAGTAAATCTGCATATTCAATTGTTGGAACATCGCGGTTCAAATCTATTCCGCCAATGTGGAAGTCATTTTTATTTGCACCACTGTAAAGGTTATTACGATCTTTTAATTTTAAATCAGCAATAATTCTTCCTTTAAATCCTATTGGTCCGATTGAACCTGCATCAGCGCCGGTAATTTCAATCAATTCTTCAGGATGACCTGGACGAACATTTCCGCCAAGCACTTTTGTTAATTTGGACTCATTCACTTCATTGTTGCCTTGCATCAAAATTAAAACTGCTTTCCCATTATTTATGTAAACTCTGGATTTTGCACAAACCGATTCATCAATCTTCAGAAATTCACACAACTCATCAATTGTTTTTACATTCGGTGTACTTATTTCAAAAACCGATTTACTTTCTTTTTCTCGTTGAATCGGTTTTACTTTCGATTCAGCAACTTCAACATTTGCAGCATAACCACAATTTTTACAATAAGCAACAGTATCCTCGCCAGCATCCGACTTAACCATAAATTCCTCTGAACCTGTACCACCCATTGCACCACTTGAAGCTCCGACAACAAAATAATTTAATCCGCATCTATCAAAGATACTTCTGTAAGCTTTATCGTGAAGACCATAAGCAACATCTAAAGCATCGTAGGAAACATCTAGCGTATATGCATCTTTCATTAAAAATTGTCTTCCACGGATTACGCCGCTTCTCGGTCTTGGTTCATTCCTGAATTTAGTTTGAATCTGATACCAGATCTGAGGCATATCTTTATAAGATTTAACAACATTCTTTGCATGAAAAGTAATAATCTCCTCGTGTGTTGGTGCCAGAACATATTCTCTGTTCTTAATATGAAAAAGAATATCACCAAAAGCTTCTACTCTTCCTGTTTCTTCCCAAATCTCTTTTGGATTTAATGCAGGAAGATGAAATTCCTGACCACCAATGGCATCCATTTCTTCGCGGATAATTTGTGATACTTTTCTTAAAACTCTGTAACCTAAAGGAAGGAAAGAATAAATTCCAGAGGAAACCATTCTAATCATACCAGAACGAAGCATCAATATATGACTAGTAACAGTTGCGTCAGCTGGAACTTCTTTGAGAGTGGGAACAAAATATTTACTCAGCTTCATGTAGATGAATTCTTTCTTAAAGGAAAATTTTGAGGTCAAAAAATAATTATTTGCGTTCCCTATTCAAAACTAAATTTAGATTCTTTATTCTACTTTTTTTGAATAAGTGTCCGCAACAAAAAATTGAAAGTATTTTATGGAGTTATCTACAGGCTCAGTTTCTTTTTGGAGTCTTCTTCCGTTCGTATTAATGCTTGGAACTATTGCTGTGTTCCCGCTTTTCTGGCATCACTTCTGGGAAAAAAATAAAAATAAATTGATCATTGCGATCATCTTAAGTATTCCTGTAATAATTTATCTTTTGTCTGTAAACCTATGCGAGAAGCTTTATGATACAATGGTATTTGATTACATTCCATTTATAATTCTGCTTGGTTCACTGTTCACAATTACTGGGGGGATTTTCCTTACAGGTGATATAGAAGCAAAACCGAAAATTAATACTTTGTTCATGGCGATCGGTGCAGTGCTTGCATCTTTTATGGGAACTACTGGTGCTGCGATGCTTCTTATCCGTCCAGTAATTCAAACAAATAAAGAAAGAAAATATAAAGTCCACACAATACTTTTCTTCATTGGAATAATTGCAAACTGTGGCGGTTTGCTTACTCCGCTTGGCGATCCTCCGCTATTTATGATGTACCTTCGCGGTGCACCATTTATATGGTTCTTTAAACTCTTTGTTGAATGGTTTGTAACGAATGGTTTGCTCTTACTCATCTACTTCTTTGTTGATTCATATTTCCACAAAAAGGAACCTGTTTTCGCAATCATCAGGGATGAAACTCAGATTCGTCCCATTAGAATTGAAGGAAAATTAAATTTCATCTGGCTTGGAGGAGTTGTACTTGCAGTTGCATTCCTTAATCCGCAGTACCTTCACTTCATAGATTTAAGCGATTATTTTAAATTCATCCGTGAAGCTATGATTGTTCTGATGGCTTATCTTTCAATTCTGTTTACACCACATATAACCAGAGTTTCAAATAATTTTACCTGGGAACCGATAAAAGAAGTAGCATATTTATTTCTTGGAATTTTTGTAACAATGGTTCCTTGTCTTGTTTATCTTGAAACAAACGCAAAACATCTTGGAGTATCTTCACCAGTACAATTTTATTACTACACCGGTTTGTTAAGCAGCTTCCTTGATAATACTCCGACCGCTGTTACATTTCATTCGCTTGCTTCTGGTTTGGGAGAATTAACTGGACCTGTAGTCGCAGGAATATCAGAAGAAATTTTAAGAGCAATTTGTACCGGTGCTGTGTTTTTTGGAAGTATGACTTACATCGGAAACGGCCCAAACTTTATGGTTAAAGCTGTTGCAGAAGAAAATAATATTAAGATGCCTCACTTCTTCGCATATATGTATCAATTTTCATTGATAGTATTGCTGCCAATATTTATTATAGTTCAACTATTAATCTTATAAAAGAAAAATGTTATCAGTAAGCAATCCATGGCACAATGTTAGTCCCGGTGAGAATGTTCCTGAAAAAGTGAACAGCATAATTGAAATTCCAAAAGGTTCAAAAGGAAAATATGAGCTTGATAAAAAAAGCGGTTTGTTAAAACTCGACAGAGTGCTTTATTCGGCTGTTCACTACCCTGCAAATTATGGATTCATCCCACAAACTTATTGCGATGATAAAGACCCTTTAGACATTCTTGTAATTTGTTCAATCGATGTTGACCCTCTTTGCATTATTGAATCGAAAGTAATTGGATTGATGAGAATGATAGACAACAATGAAAAGGATGACAAAATTATTTCTGTGGCAAATAATGATATGGCAGTGAATTATATAAATGATATTAAGGAACTGCCTCCGCACACCATTGTCGAGTTAAAAAGATTTTTTGAAGATTACAAAAAGCTTGAGCATAAAGAAGTTGTCGTGGAGGATTTCCTTGGCAAAAAGGAAGCTTATAAAGTTGTTAATGATGCTGTTGAACTTTATGAGAAATTAAAAGATGAGCTTGTTAAGTAATTTTCTTTCAGACAACATTTTCAACTAAATATACTTTATCATTCCTTCTGACAAGTTCCGGAGTAACGAAAGTCACTTCATCACCCTTCTTAACTGAATTTGTAATTGTATCATCAACAAAAATTTCTTTTAAAGTCATTTCAATAAGTCCCGTAGTTTCCCCTGTAATCAATAATTGATTATTCACTTTTATATTGCCTGATTCGATAAGAACTTGTGCTACTTTTGGTTTTTTAAAATAGTTGAGGACTTTACCTACATAAACCTTTCTTGTAGTCGCTTTACTTCCATCAACTCCTGCATATTCTTCTGATGAAGGCTTACCAAAATAAAATCCTGTTGAGAATCCCCTGTTGTAAACTGTCTCTAGTTCTTTTAGAAATTCTCTCTTCTTTTCTTTCGTGAGTTTTTTCTGAAAATAAAGGTCAATTGCTTTTCTATAAACTGAAACTGTTTTTGCCACATACTCAGGTGCTCTTTTTCTTCCTTCAATTTTGAATGAATTTATTCCTGCTTCAATCAGTTGATCTAAGAATTCTATTGTGCACAAATCTTTTGGAGATAGTATATAATCCTCACCAATTAGTAGTGATTTATCAGTAGCTGTGTCATAAACCTCATATTCTCTTCTGCAAGGTTGAACACATTCTCCTCTATTTGCGCTCTGGCCGAACAAATGATGACTCATAAAACATCTTCCACTAACAGCAATGCACATTGCTCCGTGAATGAATGCTTCGATTTCCAGATCAGTATTCTTTCTTATCTTTTCTATTTCTTCCAGTGAACATTCACGTGCAAGAACAATCCTTACAGCACCAAGTTTTTTATATACTGATGCTGCTAAAGAGTTTGATACTGATCCCTGAGTTGAAATACAGAAAGGCATTTTATTCTTGTTACAGAGTTCAGCAACCGCAAGATCCGAACAAATAATTCTGTCAATCTTTGCTTTTTTTGCTGCTGCAATAATTTTATCTGCTTCACCAGTTTCTTCTTCAAAAACAATTGTGTTTAGAGTAAGGTATGTCTTAACTTTTTTTGAATGACAAAACTTAGAGATTTCAGGAAGTTTATCCACTGAAAAGTTCTTTGCTTTGGCACGCATGTTCAGCTTATCAACACCAAAGTAGACAGCATCCGCACCGGCTTTTATTGCTGTTCGAAGCATTGTCCAATCACCTGCAGGAGCCATTAACTCTGGACGTTGGTTGGATGTTGGTAGTTGGTGGTTGGCAGGTTTATTTTGATTTTTTCTTTTTTGATTTCTCATCGAGGTAATTTATATAAGCACTTAATTTCAGAAGTAGAACATCTTTAATGTCGAATATCTCTTTAAATTCTTTGTCAGTTAATAACTAAATTTTAGCAAATCTTGATCTGTCAGCAAAACTTCCCCAACCATAACCCTCAGAGATATTAGCACCTATACTATACTATCAGAAGCTTCGACATACTGAGAACCAATCGTACTCTTGGGAAAATAATGCCATTTAATCATGATCCCCCAAATTAAATCACTTAACTTCTTAGCTAACTGATAAATTTCTAAATCTTCAAACTTAGAACTGGCCATCAGAATTTATTCTTTATAATTAAATTAGATTACAGGATCCAACTCCCATTCCCAACTACCAACGACCTACTCCCAACCACCAACTGCCTAACTACGTCTCTCCCAAATTTGTGCTAATTCAACAATAACTTTCACCGCCATTTCCATATCCTGAATTGCAATCCATTCGAGTTGCGAGTGAAAGCTCTGTTCACCTGCAAAAATATTTGGAGTTGGTAATCCCATAAAAGACAATCTAGATCCATCCGTACCACCACGGATTGGATGCATTATCGGTTTGATACCTAGATTCTTCATCGCTTGCACTGCGTACTTTGTTACCTGCGGATGCTTGACAAGAACTTCTTTCATATTTCTGTACTGTTCTATTACTTTGAACTCGTACTTGGAACCCGGGAATTTTGCTGCTGCTTTCTTTGCAAGTTCTTCAAGAAGCTTTTCGTACTCTTTCAACTTGGGAGTTTCAAAATCACGAATAATAAATTTTAGAGTTGTTGTTTCTTCCAATCCGTTTATGTTTGTGCAGTGAACGTATCCTTGTCTCTTATCAGTAGTCTCGGGCGAAAGTCTCTTCTTTGGAAGGCTTTCCATAAATGCTGAAGCAATTTTAATTGAGTTTATCATCTGGTTCTTTGCATAACCGGGATGAATATTTTTTCCGATGAATTTAATCACAACCGCATCAGCACTGAATGTTTCTGATTCAACTTCTCCTCTGCTTGAACCATCAACTGTGTAAGCATATTTGGCTCCAAGTTTTTTCAGATCAATTTTTTCTGTTCCTCTTCCGACTTCTTCATCGGGAGTAAAACAAATTTTTATTGGCCCATGTTTTACTTCAGGATGAGAAAGAAAATAATTCACTGCATCCATAATTTCTGCAACACCGGCTTTATTGTCTGCACCTAGCAAAGTTGTTCCATCGGTCGTGATTATATCAAATCCTTTCATATTCTTTAAATCAGGATTATCACTGACTTTAATAACCCAGCCGCCCTTAGGCAGTTTTATATCCCCTCCTTTATATTTTTTATGAATGACTGGCTTAACATTTTTTCCGGTAACTGCTGGCGAAGTGTCAACGTGAGCAATAAATGCAATTGGTGGAACTTTCTTTTTCGTAGTTGCCGGAAGTGTTGCCATTACGTATCCCCACTTATCCATCGCTGCGTCTTTCAAACCCATCTTTTTCAATTCCTTCGCAAGATCAGCCGAAAGCTTTTTCTGTTTTTCTGTACTTGGAAAACTGGTTGATTCTTCATCTGATTGAGTATCGTATTTCACATACTTTAAAAATTTATCAACGCAAGTGAATTTATATTTAGGATCGAACATGATTCCTCCTTGGTTTCAATTAATAATTAATGTTTATCTATTCTGTTAATTTCTACTCTTCTGTTTTTTGCTCTGCCTTCAGGAGTCGAGTTATCTGCAACAGGATTTTTGCTTCCCATTCCAACAACTTCAAATCTTCCTTTTGGAATACCTCTTGAAACAAAATAATTCAATACTGATTCAGCACGCATTTGAGACATTTTAACATTCCCTGCTTCTGAACCAACATTATCTGTGTAACCTTCAATTTTCCAGCGGGAAGTCGGATATTTTTTCATCTGCACTAAAATTTTATCCAATTCAGGATAAGCAGTTGATTTTAGCTTAGCACTGTTAAACTCAAAACTTGTTTCAGAACTTAAGACAAGTTGTTCAGGATTTTGTTCCGGAACCGGAGGCGGCGGAGGTGCAATTACCAGCTCACATCCTTTATCATCAACCTGTGCGCCGGGCGGCGTACCGGGGCATTGATCCAAATAATCAGGAACTCCATCAAGATCTTCGTCTAATGGACAACCATTTTTATCTACTTCCACATCGTGAGGAGTATTGGGACATTTATCCAGATAATCCGGCACTCCATCGCCATCTAAATCAAAAGGACAACCGTACTCATCAACTTCAACACCTTTTGGTGTATTCGGACAAAGATCAGTATAATCAGGCACGCCATCACCATCAGAATCAAGCGGGCATCCAACTTTATCAACAGGTGCACCTCTGGGCGTTCCGGGGCATTCATCAAGATAATCTGGAATTCCATCTTTATCAGAATCAAGCGGACAGCCAAATTCATCAACTTTCACACTTGCGGGAGTGTTCGGACACATATCTTTTGAATCCACCACACCATCGCCATCGGTATCATATTCGGCTAAGAATGAATATGAAATTCCACCCATAATAGTATAAAACATATCGTTGTTAACACCTAATGCTTTGTCATCCAGCCAGTCATTGGGTGAAATTTGAACTCCGGCATTTACACCAACTGAAAGATTATCTGTCACCGGAAAGCGAACACCAAGTTCTGCTAAATAATTTACTTCTGTAGTATTGTAATTTCCTGCTTCATTATTTGGCAATTTCATCCCACCTTCACCTTTGGGATTGAAAGTCAGTGAGGCAATTCCTGCAAACAGATATGGAAACGCAACATCATTAATACCGTAGTCAAAAATAACTCCTGTACCTATTGAACTTATGTTCGTTCTGAACTTTTCCGGATCGAGGTTAGAGTCGGAACTATTTAAAAATCCTGCATTACCAAAAACCCGTATACCAAAGCCACTATTTATCCAAACAGGGAAAAAGTACTCAAGCGAAAGCCTTCCGAGGTAATCAACACCAAGTCCCGAGTAATCGGTATTTGCTAATGTGGTACCTCCCTCTACAGACAAAA
>JARRKF010000125.1:0-1340 GCA_037388405.1 Ignavibacteriaceae bacterium
TAAACTTCATCAATCGTATTCTTTATAATTTCTTTTTTTAATGACTGATGGAGCATTTTACTTTTGGAGCCAAGTTCAAGCATATCTCCGAGTAGAAGAATTTTTCTTTTGTAGATTTTAATTTTTCCAACGAGATCAATTGCGGATTTCATCGATTCAGGATTTGCATTATAAGTATCATCAATCAAAATGAAATTTTTAAACTTCTGAACATCAAGTCTTCCTTTTGTTGCTTTTATTCTTTTTGAAGCATGATTTATTTCCTTGAAGTTGAGGCCCAATTCCAGAGCAATTGCAACTGATGCAAGATAATTTGTTGCATTCTGTTCACCATAAAGTGGTGAAGTTAAAACATACTCTTTTCTTTTATTCTTAATCTCAACTTGTGGTTTTCCATTATCGTTATAAGATTTAATTTTTCCTTTTACATCAACTCTCCCGTAAAAACCAAAAGAAATTCTCTTTCCTTTTCTGGAATGTTTTTCTTTAATAATCGGATCATCATAGTTCAAAAAGATTTTTCCGTTATTCCTTATTACCTCATGAAATAAAAATGATTTTTCCTTCCATACACCATTTTTTGACTCTAGGAATTCCAGATGAGAATTACCAATATTCGTAATCAATGCGTAATCAGGTGAAAGAATTTTTGCTGTATACGGAATCTCACCAAAATGATTTGTTCCGAGTTCAGCAACCAAAACCTGATGGTGATCATTCGTACTTAGAATAGTTAATGGTACTCCAATGTCATTATTATTATTTGCAACAGTTTTGTTCACTGAAAATTTGCTGCTAAGTAAATCTGCAAGCATATCTTTTACTGTTGTTTTACCGGTACTACCCGTAATCCCTATAATTTTTGTGTTCAGTTTACTTCTCCAAATTTTAGCAATGCTACCTAATGCAAGTTTTGTATTATTAACAGTTATTAAAGGAATATTAACATCATCGTAGCGACTTAAATACCTTTTATTAATAACCACAGCCGAGACCCCGTTATTAAAAGCTTCTTTCACAAAATCGTGGCCATCAAACCGATTACCCTGTATAGCAATGAACAATGAGTTCTTCTTGATATTCTTTGAGTCAATCGTAACATGATAAATTGATTTAAACTTATCCGGTTCATAAATCACAGAGTCGGGTATATTAAATACATCTTCAATTGTTAAATGCGTTCTATTCAAATTCCAAGATATTTTTTTGCAACTTCTCTATCAGAAAAATGAGTTCTTACTCCATTTATTTCCTGATATTCCTCATGTCCTTTACCAGCAATAAGAATTACTGAATTCTTTCCACTTTGCTCTATAGCTTCCTGAATGGCTGATTCTCTG
>JARRKF010000125.1:1450-6057 GCA_037388405.1 Ignavibacteriaceae bacterium
TTTTATTTCTTCAATAATAGTGGAAGGATTTTCATTTCTCGGATTATCTGATGTTACTATTACTTCATCACTAAGTTCTGTAGCTATCTTTCCCATAACGGAACGCTTTTGTTTATCTCTGTTACCACCACAACCAAAAACTGTATAAACAGGATTTTTCTTCTCAGTTATTTTTCTAATTACAAGCAATGCTTTTTCCAGACTATCGGGTGTATGCGAATAATCAATTACAACTTTCCTTGTACCATTGGTTAATACTTCAAATCTTCCTGGGACTTGCGGAGTTGTCGAGATTCCTTCAATAATTATTTCGTCTTTAATTCCTGAAAGTTTAGTAACTGCAAAGGCTGCACTTGCGTTATATGCATTAAAATCTCCAACCAATGAAGTCTTTAACGAATAATTTTTATTTTCATAATTGAGTGTGAATGTTGTACCGGTAAGATCACAATTAATATCGGAAATTCTGAATTGTGAATCGCTTCTTGAACCGAAAGAATATTTTAATGCATTACAATCTCTAATTATATCAACACTGTGTAAATCGTCAATGTTGTAAAACGCCGATGAGGAAACAGGCAAACCATCAAACAATATTTTTTTGGAAGTTAAATAATTTTCAAAATCCTGGTGAAAGTCAAGATGTTCTGGAGTTATATTTGTGAAGACTGCAAAAGAATAATTAAGTCCATATACTCTTTTTAATGCGAGAGAATGCGATGAAACTTCCATCACCACATATTCACAACCTGCTTTGTGCATTTGATTTAATAGTTTATTCAGATCATTCGACTCAGGCGTTGTTAATTTTGATTCGATCTTTTCTTTTCCAATGTAATTTGAGATTGTTCCAGTAAGACCAACTTTGTAACCGGATGCTTCATAAATATTTTTTATGAAGAAAGCAGTTGTTGTTTTTCCGTTGGTTCCAGTAATTCCAACGAGCCTCACTTTTTTTGAAGGTTTACCATAATACAAATTTGAAATCTCCGCCAAGGCTTTTCTGCTATCATTGACCAATATTTTTATCACATTGGAATGAGTAACTAAGGAATCCGGCACAGCGTTATAATTTTCAAGCACAACTGCAATTGCTTTTCTGTTCAACGCATCCTGAATAAAATTATGACCGTCCGTATTAAATCCTTTAATTGCTACAAAAACGGATCCTTCAGTTACTTGACGCGAATCATACTCGATGCCCGAAACTTCCCGATAAGGTGGAGTTCCTGCAACTTGTATCGTTTGTATCCTATCTAATAATTCATTTAATAGCATTAATAAATCCTAGCCCCGGCTGTTACCACCTGAGAACATTTTAGAAAGCAAGTTTTTTTAAAATTAAGTGTAGTACCAGGACTTATGCTTTGTTCAACTACTACTCCACTGCCAGAAATACTAAAACGTACTCCCAAATCATTTAATATCATCAGAGCTTCTTTAATAGTCTTTCCTTTTAAATCAGGCATAATATTTTTCATATCATCAGAAATAAAAAGATTATTGCTATATTGATTATTAATATCTGAATTCAAACCCTGAACAATTGATTCACTACCGTCATCAATTGATTCATTGTTCACACTTCTTATTTCCATTTCTTTTGCTGGTTGTGAACCTTTATTCTGATTTAAAGCAATGATTCTTGAAACAATTTCTCTAAAGACTGGTGCTGCAACTAGTCCACCATAGTAATTTCCTTTTGGTTCATTAATCAAAACGTAACACACCAGTTCTGGTTTTTCTACAGGATAAAAACCAATAAATGAAGAATAGTATTTGTTGTCAGAGTATTTTCCGTTGACTATTATTTTTGAAGTACCTGTCTTTCCGCCAATCTCAATCGAATCAATTTTTGCAAGTTTACCTGTTCCATTTTCAACTACACCTTTAAATAATTTTCTCATTCTTTTAGAAGTATTTTCTGAAATGACTCTCCTAACAACAACAGGTGTATCTTCTTTAATTAAGTTTCCATTCTTATCAACTAATTTTTTAACTATTTGAGGTTGATAAAGAATTCCACCATTGACCAAAGCACAAAAAGCAGTTGTGAGTTGAAGAGGCGTAACTGAAATACCATAACCAAACGACATGTAGGTTTTAGTAAGTTTGGACCAATCTGTGATATCCCGTAATTTTCCTGTAACTTCACCTGGTAATGAAATCGAAGTGAAAGTACCAAAACCGAAACTTCTTACATGATCATAATATTTTTCATCACCTATTCTCTGAATCAGCTTTGCCATTCCGATATTACTGGATTCTTCAAAAATTCCCTGAACCGTCAGCTTATTAAATTTATGAGAGTCTCTGATATAATTATTCCTGAATTTATAGACACCGTTTTCAACATTAAGCGTTTCGTTTTCGTTACAAGCTTTTTCATCCAGAAGGATTGCCATACTGATTGCTTTAAAGGTTGAACCCGGTTCGTATGAATCAGTTATAGCTCTGTTTTTTCGTTCATAGTCAGTGTATTTCCAATAATAATTAGGATCAAAATCCGAGATGTTTGCCAGGGCTAGAATCTCACCTGAATTTGGATTCATAATAATACCAGTTGCAGAAAAACCAGAAGTCAGATCAAGCGCTTTTTTTAATTCTTCTTCAACAATTGACTGAAGACGTTTATCAATTGTCAGATAAATATCGTCACCAGGAATTGGCGTTCTGGTTTGATCTTCCGTAATAGATATTAATTCACCCATTGCATTGCGCTCTACCATTCGCGATCCATCTTCACCTTTAAGAATTTGATCAAAACTTTTTGATATACCATTAACTCCTTTGTATTCTCCGTCAACATATCCTAAAACATGTGAAGCTAAGGAACCATACTGGAATACACTTGTTGGTTCTTCAACATAAAAGAATGCTGGGTTTTTATATTCAAAGAGTTCCAGTGATTTATCGAAGGGTAATTTTTTCCCGATGCAAATAGTTTTTCCACTAACGTTGAGAAGGTTCAAATAAGATCGTTTACTTTTACCCGTTACTTTAGAGAACAACCTTGCAATTTTTTCTTTTTCAGAACGGGGTAACATTCTCATATCTACATAGAATGAATAATCATTCCGATTGTACACTAGAAGAACATCATTTCGGTCAAATATAAAGCCTCTATCAGCCTTTATAATATCGGTTGAAGTGTTTTGTCTCTTAGCAAAGTAGCTCAGCTCATCGCTTTTAACAACCTGAATAGTAACAAGTCGAATTGCCAGAGCAATAAAAATTGCGACAACAAAAATTAATATCAGTAATAGTCGTGCATTACTCATTTCGATCTTCAATATTTTCTGTTAATTGAGTTAAATCCACCAGGGAAAGAATAATTTTATTTGTATCTGATGCGGCTGAAATCAAAGCTAATGTTTTTAATGCATATGGTTTGATAACATCTTCAGCAGTGAGCATTTGGTAATTAGCTTTTAAATTGACCATCACATTCTTTTCGGTTTTTATCTTAGTTTCTAATTGAGCTAACTCTCTTTGAAGTTCCTCGTATTTAAGTCGAACTCCTTGTAAAATTAAAAGGAGAATTGTTATAAGAATTAACAAGGTACTTGTAATCAAAATCAACGGTTTAAAACTTTTTTTCATATTCTTTCTGCAACTCTTAGCTTGGCACTCCGTGCTCTTTTATTATTTTTGATTTCAGATTCTGAAGGCGTAACTGGTTTCTTTGTTAATATTTTTAATCTCTTTACTCTACCACAAGTGCAAATCGGAGCATCGGGAGGACAAATACAGCCCCGGCTTTCATTATTAAAAAATTCTTTTACAATTCTATCCTCCAATGAATGGTAACTTATAACAACCAAACGTCCTTCCTTTTTCAATAATGGCATTGAGTTTTCTAAAAATATTTTCAAAGTATCCAGCTCATCGTTTATATAAATCCTTAGTGCCTGAAAAACTCTTGAGAGAGTTTTAGTCAAATATTTTGGATTTGTTACCGATGAAATAATTACTTTAAGCTCGTCAGTTGTTTCAATTTTTTTAACTTTGCGAGCTTCGAAAATCTTACGCGATATTTTTCTGGAATTTCTCTCTTCTCCAAATTCAAAGATTACTTTTGCTATATTCTCTTCGGATTCTGAGTTAATAAAATCCGCAGCAGTTTTTCGCAAGTTTTTATCTAATCGGAGGTCCAGTTTTGTTTTTGTGCTATAAGAAAAACCTGCTGCGGCATTATCAAGTTGAAAGGATGAAACTCCTAAATCTGCCAATATTCCGTCAAAGAACTCTAAAGATTCAATCTTAGCAATTACATCGATTAGCGAAAAATTAAAGTTATAGAGTTTAACATTATTAACATCTTTAAACTTTTCTTTACAGTATTTAAAAGCTTCTACATCAACATCGGTCGAAACGATTGTACTTTTTTTAGTTAACCTGTTTACTATTTCTTCTGTGTGTCCACCAAATCCTAAAGTTCCTTCAAAATAAATCCCGCTTCTGTTCGTTATTAAAAAGTCAGTGCTCTCTTTTAGTAGAACAGGAATATGAATTTGTGTCATCCACCTGACATAACTTTTGCAGCAATTTCTTCATAAGACATTGGAGATTGCTTAAGATATTCTTCATAGGTTTTAGGGTTCCAG
>JARRKF010000126.1:0-4603 GCA_037388405.1 Ignavibacteriaceae bacterium
TTTTTCAATTAACTGTTTGTAACTTGTTTTAATAGCAAGATTATCGTCTGCATAAAGTTCGCGAAGATTTGCTCCGGCAGGATTGCTGTTTTCCATATGAAGAAGAATGATTTCTTCCAAAACAATTTCACGATTTGGTTTTCCGGAAGTACTTCTTCTTAAATATTCCTCCGATGTCAAAATATTGTTATAAACCGGAAGGGGAGGGAACTCTTCTACAAATTCAAGCAAAGTTTTTTCAAGCTCAATTTCATTAAGTTCATTCTTCAAATGATGAATAGCCTTACCAAAAACTCCGGGATTATCTCCTTCTTCATACTTTCTGATTAAAAGATGGAATATTTCGTGAAGGAGACCAATCGCATTTATCTGTCCCGCAGTTACAAACTGATCTAAGTTTCCTTCTTCTCTTCTTTTTGAATTAATTTTATCAGAAAGTAGGCGTGCTTGCTGATAATCTGCGAGAATTACCTTTCCGGTAACTGAGAATAGCGATTTCTCAATTTTATACTTTTCTCTTGCTGCTTTTGATATGTGAAAATCAAATTTTATCATTTTTTAGCTTAAAATCTTATAAAAAAATAGACGATTAGAGAAAGATTTGTGTACAAATATAATAAAATAAGGCTTAAATGGAAGGTAATTGCGTTTGCAGAAGAAGTTTTAAAACATCAATCTGTAATTAAAAAACTCAACTAGCTTCGCTGCGAAGATTCACATTGAAGACACGGGATGGTTAAACAAGTATTGATTCAGACTACTTAAAGGACTATATTTTGGTTGAAATTTTGGAAAGGAATAGTAAATGAAATTTAGTGAATCGGTAAAACCTATCAGCTATCTTAAAACTCACGCTTCTGAAGTAATCAGGGATGTATCAGAAAACAGTAAAACTATGCTGATTACTCATAATGGAGAAGCAAAAGTTGTTGTACAGGATGTTAAGCTTTACGAACAAACTCAGGAAGCAATTGCATTACTGAAAATTCTTACGATTAGTTCAAAAGATTTGAAGAAAGGCAGGTCAAAAGCTATTGACAAAACCTTTAAGGATGTCAGGAAGAGAATAGAAGATTTCGAAAAGCAAATTGATGAAGTATAAAGTTAATTTTCTTCCGGCAGCCGAAGAAGATCTCTTTGAAATTTATAAATACGTTCGTTTGAACGATTCCAAGGCAGCCGCTGAAAAATTATTTGATAAGTTGTATCAGAGATGTATTAAGCTTAAAAATTATCCGGAGCGTGGTCATTGTCCACCAGAACTGCAATTTTTAGAGATTTACGATTTTTTAGAAATACATTTTAAACCATATCGGATTATATACCAGGTAATCGGGAGACAGGTTTTTGTTCATTGCATACTTGATGGAAGAAGAGATATGCAGAAATTATTGCAGGAAAGGTTATTAAGAGAATAATAATTAAACTTTATGTAACGCCGTACTCCCACCAACCCAAGTTTTATTTTTGTTGAAATCAACTCCCATCATCTTTCCTTTACTTTCTCTAACTAGATTGTTTACTAGAAGAGGTTCATCCTGCCATATAAACATCATTCGGATTTCGACTTTTGCTTTTTCATCGGGAGTCTCAATTAAACGTGCGTACTCAACCTTCTCCTGCAAAATATAATTTTCGGGATCTTTAATCTCATCGAGCATTTGTTTTGTTACATCGACTTTAACTCCGAGTCCTGCAAAAGAGAAAAGAGGTTTTAGTACGTAATTTTCTAAATCACCGGGATATGAACTAAGATCACGTAGGTAAAAGCATTTTGGTACAAATTCTCCTTTAAGAACGGGCAACGAATATTTACTCATTTTGTAAAACCAGTTTGGGTGAGGGATCCAGGTAACTTTCAGCTCTTCTCTTATATCAAAATTAAACTTTGCACTAGTTCTGCTTAGTTCATCAAATATTACACGGTTGTAAATTCTTTCAATTGGAATTTCTTTGCCGTTCTTTTTGTAGAAAATATTTTTATTACGTTTAATCAAATCTGATATGCAGACTTCTCTAACACCAATCAATTTTTCTGTTGCGGCAAAGTCAACTCTTGTTTTTTGTTTTTCAGGTTCTATTTCTAATAAGATTGCATTCTCAGGATCTGCATCCGCTACAATTACATCTTTCATCATTTTAACATATTCGTCAGGAGTTACGTTGTTAAAGTATGAGGTGTAATTCTCGGGAATATCAAAATGTTCTCTCAGTTTTTGTTCAAAAAAATACTGGTAACCGTAAAGAGTAGGGAAGCCTTGCAGTTCAATTAATTTTGGATAAAACTCACCTGATTCATTTCTGCAAATAGCAAAATCAAAGACAAAAAATTCCGGATGGTCTGTCTCTCCGAGAATATTGAGATGTGCAGGAACCGCATCTTTCATTTTTTCTTTGAAATCCGTACTTGTTACCTGCTGACAAAGTTCATCGCAAGCTTTAAGCAATTTTTCTTTTAAATCTTCACCTAAAAAAAGGGGAGTTTCTGAAACTCTAAAATCAACTGGATATTTAAAGGAAGTATTTAAATCCTTCAGGAATGCATCATACTTCTGATGTGTATATTCTGAGTTAAATTTTTTTCGTAACTCTGTGATCATTTATTGCTCGCAACGGTAGTCAACTCTTCAATTGTATTAATCAAAAAGGAAGGAAGTACTGTCTCTCTGGTTTTTTGGATTGTATCAGGTCTTTTCAAAATCTCAATCATTTCAAAGTATCTTTTCTCACCATACTTCTCAACAACCTGTTTTTTTCTTTCATCCTGCTTGAAATGATAAAGCATACTTTCAGGATCAGCTTCAGGATGGAATTGCGTACCCACAATCTCATCTGAAATCCTTACAGCCGCCAAAGCAGGTTGTGCTTTCTCATCATCATCTATTATTTCGTATGAAAGAATTTTAGCACCAAGCTCTGTAATTACTTTTTTATCAGGTTCTATAACCTGAAACTGTCTTATATCCGCAGCGTAAAAAGGATTTGGAAGATCTTTTAAGACATCGTCCGAATTGCCGGCTTCAGTCAGAGCAAATGGCATAACACCGAATGATTTTGAATGTCGCTGGTTAACTGTACCAAATTTGAAAAACCTTCCCATCATCTGAAATGAATGACAGATGAAGAAAAGATATTTTTTCTTTTCCGGGTTGCTTTGATTATGATCCCAGATTTTCTGAATCAGATTGAAGTAATCTTTCTCCCACTTTGTTCCTTCTCCTTCAAACGGACTTCCCGGTCCTCCCGATGAAATGAAAATATCATTTTCTATTCCCGGTACTTCATCTTTAAACCTTGTTTCAAAAACTTGATAAGTAATTTCCTGCTCTTTCTTCTCCATATTTGTCAACAACTTGTTTCTTTCTTTCATCCTGTTTGAAATGATAAAGCATACTTTCGGGATCAGCTTCAGGGTGGAATTGAGTGCCAACAATTTCTTCTGAAATTCTGACGGCAGCTAACGCTGATTGAGCTTTTTCATCGTCGTCAATTATTTCATAAGAAAGAATTTTGGCTCCAAGTTCTTCTATTACTTTTACGTTTGGATTAATTACCTGAAATTGACGAATATCAGCAGCATAAAAAGGATTTGATAATCCCTCAAGAATATTATCTGACTTTCCTTCTTTGGTTAAGCTAAAGGGCATAACTCCAAATGATTTTGAATGTCGCTGGTTAACCGTACCAAATTTGAAAAATCTTCCCATCATTTGAAATGAATGACAAATGAAGAAAATATATTTTTTCCTTTCAGTATTATTTTGATTATGATCCCAGATCTTTTGAATGAGATTGAAGTAATCTTTCTCCCACTTTGTTCCTTCTCCTTCAAATGGACTTCCCGGTCCACCGGAAGAAATGAAAATATCATTTTCTATTCCCGGTACTTCATCTTTAAATCTTGTTTCAAAAACTTGATAAGTAATTTCCTGCTCTTTCTTCTTATTTCGAACTTCAGATACTATTTCTTTAATACAGCGCATTCCTTCGTTGCGTTCGTTGTTGTAGAGATCTACTGTTGCAATCTTAATCATTTAATAATTTGATAAAATTTAAAAAAATCTATATTCAAAATTCTTTATTCAATATTCATTATTCAAGGGAATATCGAATACTAGACAAGGAATACTGAATGATGAAATACTTTTCGCGGGACTATAACCCAACGTGAGTTTCTTCAATTATATAATCAACTACAGCTTTTGGATCGTTTGTCTGCTCATAAATTTTTAGCTGACGATCAGCACCTGTTCCCATTTCTAAAATTTTGTAAACATATTGAATTTCTTCCCTGGAACCAAGATCATCAACAACATCATCAATAAATTCTAAGAGTTCTACAACAAGTTTTTTGAACTCAACTTCTTCCTGCTTACCAAAATCGATCAACTTTCCATTTATTCCATATCGGGAAGCACGCCATTTATTTTCTGCTATCAACGCTCTTCTGTATATCCTGAAACCAAGATTTTGTTTAATAAGTTTGTGGAGCTTTGCAACAACTGCCTGCATAATTGCAGCAAGACAAATTGTTTCATCAACCCGCATAGGTATATCACAAATGCGAAATTCAAGTGTGTTAAAATAAGGGTGAGCGCGAATG
>JARRKF010000127.1:0-4601 GCA_037388405.1 Ignavibacteriaceae bacterium
ATTTCTGGGAGGATATTGCAAAACCAGGTTCCACAAGCTGGAGCGAATTGAAAATTGAATATCTTCTTTAATATAAAAATATTTATTTCGATAATTTTGCTGGCAATATTTTTTTATGCTTGCACAAATCCGTTTGCACCAAAATACGATGAAAATTTGGATACAGGTGGTCAACCAATCTCTGATCAGACTACGATAGAGGGAGTTTTTCAGAACTTTCAGTACGCTTATACATTTAAAGATACATTGATTTATGGTAATTTACTTGCTCCTAATTTCACATTTACCTACAGGGATTATGAAAATGGCTACGATGTGAATTGGGGAAGGGATGAAGAAATGAGAACTACGAACGGTTTGTTTGAAAATTCTCAGCGTCTAGATCTAATTTGGAATAACATAGTAACAAGTACAGTTGATTCGCTTGATGCAAATATTATACGTAGCTTTAATTTGAATATAACATTCAATCCCACCGATGTTGTTAGGATCGATGGTCGTGTAAATTTATCCTTGAAACAGGATCCAGTTTCAAATAAATGGTATATAACCCGTTGGGTTGATGAATCTAATTTTTAAATGGCAATTTATTTTGTTTAATTAATATATTAAATGATTTTTTTCTATTTCTCAGAGGCAATTCGTTCTATCAACTCCGCGAAAACTTCTTTTGCTTTAACTATAGTGAGTTTAACTATTAGTGTGCTGCTTATATTATTTAGTTTTATAACTTTACAGGTTTCAGATTATTATTCAACCGGATTAAAATCTAATATAAAAATCAATGTTTTCATTAACGAAACTGCAGATAAAAAAGACAAACAGAAAATTCGAGAAGAATTAGAACAGAAGAATTACGTTAAGAATGTTGAATTTGTTAGCAAGGATCAAGCGGCAGAGCAATTCATTAAAGAAACGGGCGAGGATTTTAGAAAAATTCTCGACTACAATCCTCTACCTGAATCCTATGTTGTAAAAGTATTTAAAGAATATGCAAATACTGATTCACTTAATTCGATTGTTAAAAATCTCTCCGGAATCAATATGGTTGATGAAGTAGTATTTAAGGAAGGTTTTGTATATAGTCTGCTTAATTATATTGCTGCCGGGCAGGTTTATCTTTTTATTATTACGGGAATAGTTTTTATCATAGCTGTCTATTTGGTTTATGCTACCATTAGGTCAATAATTCATTCCAGGATGAATGAGTTCGAAACTATGAAATTAGTTGGAGCAAAACTTTCGACAATAAAATTTCCAGTAATCCTTAATGGTTTACTAGCTGCCTGTTTTTCAGGAATTATTGGATTTTTTGTATTCAGTTATTTGCAGCATCAAGTAATCTTATTTAGTTCGCTTATAAAATTTATTAATCAAAACCTTCTAAGCTATCTCTTAATTATTTTTTTAACCGGGCCAATACTGGTTCTTTTAGTATCTCTTTTTACACTTAGGAAAGTATCACTTAAAATTTGATGAAGCCTATTTATTTTATAATTTTCGTAAACAATTAAGTCGAATATTATTAATTTTTTCAATACACATCTGCAATTACCTTAATGTCACAAAAACATTTTATTGTTCTGATTATTCTTTGCACCATTTCTCATGCTTTTGGACAGCAATTGCCAAATTATAAGGAAAGAATGTTTGGTGATTCACTTGCCCAAGCTATAAACAATCAGTTAGAACCTTTATCTTCATCTGCAACAGAGGGCGCAATTAGCCCGGATGAATATAAAGTTGGACCGGGAGATAAATTTTTTCTTTCAATTAGTGGTGTTACAGAAATAACGAATACTCTTTTAATTGATCAGGAAGGAAAGCTTTATATTCCTAAAGTAGGAGGGATTAATCTTAAGAATAATTCTCTTGCTAAAGCTAAACAAAAAATTCGGGATGCGATTCTTAAATATTACAAAGACGTAGATATTTTTATTTCGCTTGTCGATTTCAGAAAAATAAAAGTTTCATTAACCGGCGATGTAGTTAAGCAATCAATTTTTATCTTATCTGCTAATTCAAGACTCATCGATCTCATTTCTGCTTCAAAAGGATTTAATACAACTTCCAACATCAGAAATATTAAAATCGTTTCCAGAGACAGTACGGTTAAAAGCTATGACTTTTTAGCATTTTTAAGATTTGGTGAATACAAAAACAATCCTATTCTGGTTGAAGGTGATGTTGTTATAGTTAGTAAAGTTGATAAAATAGTACAAATAACTGGTGAAGTAATTTATCCGGCTGTGTATGAATACAGAGAGGGTGAATCTGTTCTTGATTTAATAAAACTTGCAGGTGGCTTTACATATAAAGCAAGAAAAGATAGTATAGAACTTGTCAAGTTTGTTGATAGTGGCGAAGAACAGAAGAGTTATTATTATTCATATGACCAGCTTAAGCATAATGATGTTACTGTTCATAACAAAGATAATATTATGGTTAGGCAGATTCCCGAATACCTAATTGATTACTTTGTTAAAATTGAAGGATTTGTAAAATACCCTGGCTACTATAGAATCACAAAGGATTCAACAACATTAATAGATGTTATAGAACAAGCCGGTGGTTTTTTAGATGAAGCTTCACTTACCGAAGCATCAGTCCAAAGAAAAATGGAAGTTGATGAAGTTGATCCTGAATATGAAAGACTGAAGTTAATTCCTACAGATAAGATGACAGAAGATGAGTATGATTATTTCAAAGCAAAATCGAGACAATCAACAGGTACGGTGATAGTAGATTTTATCAAACTATTTAAGGATAGAGATTTTCGTGAAAATATTATTTTAAGGAGAAATGATATTATAAACATTCCACAGAAGAAAGATTATATTATTATGCTTGGACAGTTCGTGAATCCAGGAAAAATAATTTACGATTCAACCTACACAGTCAATGAATATATAAAGCTTGCAGGTGGTTTTGGTTGGCGTGCAATGGAGGGCGATGTGAGAATAATAAAAGCAAAAACCGGTGAATGGATTGATGCTGATGAAGATGTGAAGCTTCAACCAGGTGACACTATTTGGGCTCCTGAAGAACCACCGGGACCCAAGTTCTGGACAGTATTTACTGATGTTCTTTCTGTTGTTGCACAGGTTGCTGCTATTCTAGCGGCGGCAGCGGCAGTAATTATAGCCACAAGGTGATTGAAATGACTTTACATGATATAATTCACGTTTTGCTTATAAACTGGAAATCGATTTTAAAGCTTACTTTCGGCGGAACTATTGTTGTTTTTATTTATTTACTTCTTATTTCACCAAAAACTTATAATGCACCGGTTACAATTCTTCCCCCTGCTGAAAGAGATCAGTTTTCAGGATTAGGTTCCCTTCTTGCAGGTGGTGAGGTTACCGATTTTTTATCAGGGAAAATGGCTCCGGGTAATTCGCAACTTTTCATGCAAATTTTGAGAAGTAGAACCGCAGCAGAATATGTTGTTAAAAAATATAATTTGAAAGATTATTTTGATGTTGAAACTGTAGATGAAGCAGCAAAAGAACTTCAAAAACAACTTAATCTGAATTTAAGCAAAGAAGGAATAATTACTTTATCAGTTAACGTTAAAACTAATCTGGTTCCATTAATTTTTTCGAATAGAGATTCTATTAAAAGTCTGGCTGCGGAACTTTCTAATTCCTACGTTCAATCACTTGATAAGATTAATAGAGAAAAAGTGTCTTACCGCGCAAAGCGTGCCAGGGAATATATTGAGCAGCAGATTGTTCAGACTAAGGCTGAGCTTGATACGGCTGAAACTAATTTGATGGAATTTCAAAAAACTAACAAAACAATTTCTTTACCTGAGCAGCTCACTTCTGCAATTGAAGGTGCAGCCAAACTAAAAGCTGAAATTGTTAATACAGAAATTGAAATTGGTTTACTTGAACCGAACTTGAGAGAAGATAATAAAGCGTTACTTCAGTTGAAATCAAAACTTAACGAGTTACGGAAGGAATACAAAAAATTTGACGAACATTCTGATGACTATTTGGTTGCATTCAGTAACGTACCTGAACTTGGAATGGAACTCGCAAAGCTGCTACGCGCTGTAAAAATAAAAAATGAAGTTTATTTGCTTCTTCAGCAGCAATATTACAGAGAAAAAATTCAGGAGAACAGAGATGTCCCAACAATCGACATTCTCGATGAAGCCATCCCGCCAAGAAAACAAAGCTCACCCCGTCTAATTTATTCGACTTTTGTTAGTGGTGTTTTTATTCTGCTACTTGTTTCGCTGTTTTTTATAATCAAGGAGAGAAAAATTTCTATTTTTAATATCAGAAAGAACAATAACTGATCATGGATACTGCTATTGTAACAGGTGGAGCAGGCTTTCTAGGTTCTCATCTTTGTGATAGGTTGTTAAAAGAGGGGATTCAAGTAATTTGTATTGATAATTTAATTACCGGAAGAACAGACAATATTTCACATCTCGCTGGAAATGAAAATTTTAAGTTTATAAAACACGATGTTACCAATTATATCTTTATTCCTGGAAAAGTTGACTACATACTTCACTTTGCTTCTCCTGCAAGTCCTGTCGATTATCTTCAACTTCCAATTCAAACATTAAAAGTCGGTTCGCTGGG
>JARRKF010000128.1:0-4938 GCA_037388405.1 Ignavibacteriaceae bacterium
TACAAAACAAATGCCGGTTTGTACTTCTGGAATGGAAAATTAAAGAAGATGGATGCAAGCGGATTTTATTTTCATCTTGAACCTAAACTTTTTGGTGTCGGGCTAGGTATTTATATGTTCCCGCCGCCTTTACTAAAAAAATATCGTAATGTTGTCTCCGATTCGTCTTCGGTTAAAGAGCTTCATAAAATTGTAAGATCTCTCGAAAAGAAAGGTTACTCTGTCGGTGGGAAAAAGTACAAGAAAACTCCTAAAGGCTACGATTCAAATACACTTTACCCGGGTTATCTTTTATATGATGGAATATATGCATGGTATGAGGGGGGCGACTTAAAAGAGATAAGCAATGGTAAAGCTGTTAACAGGATTTTCAAAATTTTTAAGGATATGCTGCCGCTGCATAAATGGTTAGTCAAGAATATTTTATAAATTCGCTGTAATAATACAAACTAAAAAGCCCCGATTATTCGGGGCTTTTATTTAATAAAGTATATTTTTTATTTCATCAATGTCATCTTCTTTACGCTTGAGAAAGTCTTACCGTTAATCCCAGTAGCATCAAGACGATAGAAGTATATACCGCTGGTTAATTTGCTAGCATCAAAAGTAACATTGTGTGAACCGGTGATGGATTAAACGGATTCGGATAGTTCTGCTCAAGAGTAAAGTTTGTTGGCAGAGAAACTTCTGCTTCTACAACATCGGAATATTTAAAGCTGCCATCAAAATCAATCTGCTTTAGCCTGTAATAATATTTGCCATTACTTACTGATTGATCCATGTAACTGTAACTCTTTGGTTCTGTTATTGTACCAAAACCGGGAACAAATCCAATTTTCTCAAATGCAACATTGTCCTTACTTCTCTCAACATCAAATCCCTGGTTGTTTACTTCTGTTGTTGTTGTCCAATTTAATTCAACATTAGTCCCGGCAACACTTGCTGTGAATGCGGATAGTTCAACCGGAACAATTGATAAATCATATTCGTGGGTTGATCTTCCGGACACTCCGGATACAGGTGTTGCGAGAATCGCACCGGTATTCTGATCTAACACGTAAACACCCGTACCGTTTGTAACAAGATAGTTTCCGTTACCGAGCTGGAAAGCACCTCTTAGTCCGGTTACCGAACTGAAGTAATTCAATTGATTCCCATTTGAGTCATAAACATACAAACCAGATGGAGAACTAAAATTACCAACTATAACATTACCGTTGGCACCATGATTTATTTGCTCAGGAAAGTTTATAGAAGCTACAAAGTTACCAAGATAGTTGCCGGTTAAATCATACCTGACAATATTATTGCTCGCCTGTCCGGAAACCAAACAGTCTGCTGATCTGAAGATAATATCCCATGGACCATCCATTTGTGCTGCATTTGGTGCAATAAAGTTTCCAAGATAACTTCCGGTTGTTACATCAAATTCTGCTATAGCATCCTGATTTGCACCACCTGCTATAGCAGCAACTACAGTAGCGTACCCCGGGCTAAGTTCTATCCCACGGCAATTATCTAAAACTGCTGTATTACCACCATAAAGGATTCTCACAAAAGCACCAAGAGTATCAAACTCTACAATGTTATCTGTCAATTGATCAGAAACAAGAATTGTAGCATTGGGAGTAAGCAATGCTTCAATTGGTGTGCTTAAGTTTGGATTTCCGCCCGGAATAAATGCTGGGTTTATTAAAGAACCATCATTATAATTAAATGTCATAACAGCATCATTGGTAGACTCAAGAACCATTACAAAGCTGACAACTAAATTTTGCTGTTGTGAAATTTGGTATCCAAGCTCAGGATTCTGTGTTGGTCTGTTTGCCCAATGTACCCTTGCATTTGAAAGGTCATATCTCGATGATACTTCTTCCCAAAAGGCAACTTCTCCGTTGTTAAAAGGATGCCTTAAATCATTAATGATAGTGTAAACCACTCGGTTGTTTTCTATTCCCTTTGCTTCAATAAAAATACCTTGTGGTAGGTAAATAGTGTGTGGTAAATCTAATGAGGCCGCTAATTCTCTGACGTCATTAACTATCTGGAAATTCTGCTCCGCAGAAATCATCAGGTCTTCAAAACTAATTTTTGGTTTGTCCTGTGCCGAAACTGCAGCAACCAAAAGTAAAGTTAAAAAGCATAGTTTGAATATTTTCATTCTTCCTCCTTGATTAATATGAAAGTTTACTTCTTCAATCTGAAATATATTATTTAATCTTATTTATGCAACTGTTGAAAAGAAAAAAATTGTATCCACTTATTAATAATTGCTAATTTTCTTATGCCTGAAGCAACTCACAATGTGGTCATTTACCATACCGGTTGCCTGCATATGTGCATATACTATCGTTGAACCAACAAATTTAAATCCCCGTTTTTTCAGATCGTCGCTGATTTTATCGGAAAGTTTTGTTTTTGCAGGAAGTTCTTTTAATGATTTGAATTTATTCTGAATTGGTTTGCCGTTAACAAAGCTCCAGATGTATTTATCAAATGTTCCGAATTCTTTTCTTACCTTCAGAAAGGCTTTTGCGTTTGTAATTGCTCCTTCAATCTTAAGCTTGTTGCGGATTATTCCTTCATTCTTAAGAAGAGAATTGATTTTCCTTCTGTCATACTTTTCTACTTTGTTGAAATCAAAGTTGTCGAATGCTTTTCGAAAGTTTTCTCTCTTATGAAGTATAGTTCTCCAGCTCAGCCCCGCCTGGAATCCTTCAAGAATTAAAAATTCAAAAAGTTTTTTGTCATTATGAAGCGGAACACCCCACTCTTTGTCGTGATATTCAATCATTAATTTATCATCAGAAGGCCAGGGGCAACGTTGTTGCATATAAGTTTTTCCCAATATTATTAGTAGAAAAAATTTCCGAAGGAATTCAAAACGTTTATTTACTTTTAGCACAGGTCATTCCGGCTTGTACGGAATCTGATTTAAAAGTTGCCTGATTCTGGATTCAGCCAGAATGACAACTTTAGTTTTAATAAATTTAAGCAAATAATTTTTATCCAAAATATAACTTATCGCTAATGAGCACAAAAGAAAATTTTGCAGAAGAAATAAGTTCTTCATATTCCTTTAAAGGAGATTACATAACTCTCGGTGGTGCCATTTACGGTGGAGAATGTATCAATAATCTCTTAATTAAGATTCCTCTAAAAACATTAAACAGGCATGGACTAATCGCCGGTGCGACAGGAACAGGCAAAACAAAAACTCTGCAAATAATTACCGAGCAGCTTTCATCTAAAAGCATTCCCGTTTTAGTAATGGACGTAAAGGGAGATTTAAGCGGAATTGCAAAACCGGGAACTGTTAATCCAAAAATAGAAGAGCGTCACCAGAAAATAGGTCTGCAGTACACTGCTGAAGGTTTTCCTGTTGAAATGCTTTCGCTATCGGACGAAAAGGGTGTTCGCCTTCGAGCAACTGTTTCTGAGTTTGGTCCTGTTCTGCTTTCTAAAATTCTTGAATTGAATGACACCCAGGCAAGCTTTGTATCTCTAATTTTTAAATATTGCGATGATTCACATCTTCCCGTTCTGGATTTAAAGGATTTTAAGCGGGTGCTTCAATACGTCTCAGCCGAAGGTAAAGCAGATATTGAAAAGGAATATGGAAAGATTTCAACAACATCGGTCGGGATAATTTTAAGAAAAGTAATTGAGCTTGAACAGCAGGGTGCCGAAAAATTTTTTGGTGAGAAATCTTTTGAAGTTGACGATCTTGTTAGAATTGACGACAAAGGAAGAGGAATCATTTCAATAATTCGTTTGGTTGATTTACAGGACAAACCAAAATTGTTTTCAACTTTTATGCTTTCATTGCTTGCTGAAATTTATTCTTCCTTCCCGGAAGAAGGTGACCTTGCCCAGCCAAAACTGACTATTTTTATCGATGAGGCTCATCTGATTTTTAAAGAAGCATCTAAAGCACTTCTTGAACAAATCGAAACGATTATAAAGCTTATTCGCTCAAAGGGAGTTGGAGTATTTTTCTGTACTCAGAATCCAACAGATATACCAGCGAGTGTTCTTTCACAATTGGGATTGAAAGTCCAACATGCACTCAGAGCATTCACAGCAAAAGATAGACAGATGATTAAGCTGACTGCCGAGAACTATCCAATATCTGAATATTATAAAACAGATGAAATGTTAACTTCTTTGGGAATTGGAGAAGCAGCTATCACAGCTTTAAATGAAAAAGGAATTCCAACTCCGCTTGCTGCAACATTGCTACGTGCACCACAATCTCGAATGGACATTCTTTCAGATGATGAGATTAATGAGATCGTAGGCAATTCAAAGCTTGTTCCAAAATACAATGAAACGATAGACAGAGAAAGCGCTTACGAAATGCTGAACAGAAAAATTGAGGTTTCTCAGGTACCAAAAATGGAATCGCTTCCCAAATATGAAGAACCAAAGCGACCTGTTGGCCGACCAAAAGTTGAAAAAAGCACTTTTGAAAAAGTGTTGACTAGTCCAACCACAAAACAAATTGGCAGAACATTAGCAAGAGAGTTTACTCGGGGTATCTTAGGAGTGCTTGGCTTGGGTGGAACAACAAGGAGAAGATGATAGAGAATCGCTCTTTAGAATTTTATTTTGATTCTTCCGGATTCCCGTTTAGATTCTCGGTTTGCTCAGAAGTTTTCAACCTTCCTGCGTTTTTTACTGCTTGTGTAAGCAGAAATTCAATTTGTGCATTTATACTTCTTAGATCATCAGCCGCCCATTTTTCAAGGGCGGCATGAACATTTTCATCAATTCTTAATAAAAATTTCTTCTTATCTGGCATAGCATTATCTGGTTTTTATAAAAATTATCTTGCGGCTCGAGCCCGTCTATATATTATTATTATATAACAGGCAAGCATAATAATCCAGGGGTATCTGTCTAAAAGTTCAAAATCTTTTTGAATGGTCACTTCTG
>JARRKF010000129.1:0-5582 GCA_037388405.1 Ignavibacteriaceae bacterium
CTATGTCGGAAATATTAACGGAAAAATCTATGCTTTAAAAGTTAACGATGGAACAATAAAATGGCAGTACGATACTGGTAGCAGAATAATTATGACGCCAGTGACAGATGATCAAAATGTTTATGTTGGAAATCTTGATGGTAGATTTTTTTCACTTGATAAAACTACCGGAGAAAAAAACTGGAGTAAAAAATTTACAGGAGTTTTAAATACCACTCCTTTAGTAACCAACAATTTAATCTTACTGCCTGATGTTCAATTTTTATTACATCTTATAAATAAATCGACCGGTGAGGTAGTTAAGTCAATCGAATTAGAAGGCCGGGCAAAACTCTCTCCTGTAATACATAATAATTTTTTATTCATCGGATTTGATGACGGAAAAATAAGAGCTTATGAATTTGCTAAATAAAATATTACTACTGTTTATAATGTCCTCTATCTATTGGATTACAATTGCACAGGATTGCAAAGCCACTTTTTCAATTCAGACTAATGATGATAGTGCAAAACTTTTTATAGATGGTGAATTTTTTAGTAAAGGAAATAATTTTATTGCTGAGCTGGATACAGGTCTGCATACGATTGAACTTCAGAGAGATTTGTGGAAATGGAATTCTAATCCGATTAGAGATACGATTAATGTAACCGAATGTAAAAATTATGAGAGAAAATATTCTTTTGAAAATAAGATATTATTTGATACAAATCCGCAGGATGTGTATGTGTTTGAAAATGATTCGCTCATTGGATTTACTCCGCTTCTAATAGAACCGATAGATAAAAGTGTAACTCTTAAGAAACCTGATTATGCTTCATTAACTACAAGCGCTAAAGATATCGAGTTAGGAGTAAAACCGGTACTTCAATTTGTCGGTCATGAACAAAAAGAGGATTTTTATGAAACAACCTGGTTTAAAGTACTTGTTAGTACTGCAGTAGCACTGGGTGCTACGACTGCATATTATAAGCTGGAGGCTGATAAAAAGTTTGATGAATACCAGATAACAGGTGATCCGGCATTACTTGATCAAACGGATAAGTATGATGTTATTAGCGGTGTAACATTTGTTGCGATGCAAATAAATTTCGGTTTAATTTTATATCTCTTCCTCGCCGATTAATTCTTTTCAATTTACTAAATTAGAAAAGCATAACTAAAAATTATTTAATGATTACAGTTCTCGAATCAATTAATTTATCCACAAACTACCTGGCTCGAAAAGGAATTGAAAGCCCTCGAACAAATGCAGAACTTCTACTCGCCGACATACTAAAATGCAAAAGACTGGATTTGTATTTAGCTGTGGAAGCGGCAATATTTCTATTGCTCTTGCAGTGAATAATCCATCGTTAAAAATCTATTCAACTGATTCTAGCGAAGGTGCATTAAATGTTTCAAAGCGAAATGCTGAAAAGCATTCTGTTTTGAATAAAATTGAATTTATTCATCATAATATTTTAACTGAAGATTTAAACCAATTCCCTGATTTTGATGTAATCGTTTCTAATCCTCCGTATGTTTCGGTTAAAGAATTTTCTTCTCTTCAAAAAGAAATAAAGGATTATGAACCCAGAAAAGCTGTAACTGATGACGCGGATGGCTATACTTTTTTCAAAGTTATATCTGCTAAATCATTTGGTAAATTGAAGGAAAGTGGAAAGTTATTTTTTGAAATGGCTGAAGGGCAAAATAGCGAAGTCAATGAGATAATGAAAATTAATAATTACAAAAACATAGAAATAATAAAAGATTATCAAAAGATAGATCGGATAAGCATTGGAGAAAGATAATGATAGCTGTTGTTCAAAGAGTTAAGTCAGCTTCTGTAAATATATTTGAACAAAACTATTCTGAGAAAATAGACAAAGGACTTTTAATTTTACTTGGAATAAAATCAGGCGACACAGGAGAAGATGTAGTTTTTGTTGCCGATAAGTGTTGTAACCTAAGGATATTTGAAGATGATGAAAACAAAATGAATAAATCTATAAAAGATGTTTTTGGTGAAATGATGGTCATATCTCAATTCACATTGTACGGCGAGACGTCAAAAGGAAATAGACCAAGTTTTATCGATGCAGCCAGGCCTGAAGAAGCAATTCCTCTTTACAACAAATTCGTTTCAAGAGTTAAATTGAATTTGGGCGAGGATAAAGTTAAAGAAGGTATTTTTGGTGCAATGATGGATATTGAATTAATAAATTATGGTCCAGTAACAGTAATTGTTAAATCAAAAAATTCTAAATGACCAAAAGATAACGAGTTATTAAATTTATGCATAATGTACTAATGGTTTTTATTGATGGAGTAGGAATAGGAAAGAATGATGAGTTAAATAATCCTTTCTTTAAATATGGATTCAAAACTTTTCAGAATATTTTTGGAGCTATTCCTTCAATTGAAACTCAAAAACTATCAAACTGAAATCATTTTCTCTTTCCAACTGATGCAAATTTGTGTGTAGAGGGACTTCCGCAGAGCGGTACAGGTCAGGCTTCTCTGTTTTGCGGATTTAATGCCCCGAAGTTTACAGGGAAACATTTTGGACCTTTTCCGTATTCAACTACAATTCCAATACTTCAAAAAGATAGTATTCTAGTTTATTTCAAAGAAAAGTATGGGAGTAGTTATTTTGCTAACGCTTACCCTAAAGTTTTTTTCGATTATATTAATTCAGGCAGATCTCGTTTAAGTGTAACAGCATTAACCTGTAAGCTTTCCGGTATCAGGTTGAATAAAGTAACTGACGTGAGGTCAGGAAAAGCTCTCACTGCTGAACTAACTAATGAAAGATGGAATAAACGGCTCGGCTATAGATTAAAAGTAATTACACCAAAAGCTGCTGCGAGAAGACTTATTAAAATTGCAAAAAACTATAAATTTACTTTGTATGAATATTATTTGAGCGATCATCTTGGCCATCTTAGATTAGCGAATGAATTTGAGAAAATTTTTTCCGAAATGGATGAATTTTTATTCACAATTCTCAACGAAATCCATTTAAAAAATATGACTCTGATTATATGTTCAGATCATGGAAATCTGGAAGATATTTCAATAAAGACTCATACAAGAAATCCTGCTCTAACAATCAGTGCAGGTATTGGTGCGAAGAGAATAGCTGAAACTGTAATGGATATTTCTCAGATTAAAAAAGCAATAATCGAAAATTGTAAATGAAAGATTATCCTGTAATAAAATTTACAATTCTTTTCATACTTGGAATCCTTTCTGCTGAGGTTATTCATTTAAATTTAATATTTGCTATTATCATTTTTTTAGCTACTTCTATTCTGATTCTTTTGCCAAAAAAGATTAAAACTAACACCTATTATTCATTATTAATCCTTCTATCAGCAGGAGTTTTAATCTTTTCGATTGGTAATCTTTTATCCAAAGAAAACAAGCAATCGTTCAATCCATATCTGAGTAAAATTGATAAAGTAAAAAATACAATTGCTTACGGGGAAATAAGTAAAATTGATTTGTTAAGGAACAATCAACTAAACTTTTATTTATCAGTTGATTCAATGAAATCAGATAAATTTTTCATTAAGGATAAATTTCTTCTACTCTGCAGAATCAAAGATAGCACTTCAAAACTTTTATCATTATATAAAGAATTAAAACCTGGTAACTATTTAGATATAAATGGTTTTTATTATAAAGGTAGGGAAAGGAGAAACCCCGGTGAGTTTGATTATGATGCTTACTTAAAATCGAAGGGAATTTTAGGAATACTCAGCGTAAATGATACATCATCCATCACAATTCTGAATGTTGAATTTAATTTTTTTACCAATTTAATCTTTCAGGTTCGCAAGCAAATTGACCTGCAAATCAAAAAATTTCATTCTCCTGAAACTGCTTCTCTATTAAGAGGTTTACTACTAGCTGATAGAGGTGAAATAAATTATCAGGTTAAACAGCAATTTATTAATTCTGGAGTTGTTCATGTTCTCGCGGTTTCGGGTTTACATGTTGGTTATATTATTTTGATTTTCCTATTCGTCTTCGGACGATTTAATCTTTTTTTAAGATCAATACTTACCATTGCTGGTTTGTTATGTTTTATGTTTATAACCGGAGTGCCACCTTCTGTATTCAGAGCTACAGTAATGGCGATTGTAATCATAATTGCATTCTTATCGAACAGAAGCACAAACATAATTAATTCAATTTCAATAGCTGCGCTGATAATTCTAGTTATAAATCCAAATGAAATTTATAATCCCGGATTTCAGCTATCATTTTCTGCTGTTCTATCAATTGCAATTATCTTTCCTTATTTGGAAAAAATGATCGCAAGCTGGAATATTCAAAATAAAATCGTGAGGTATTTAGTTTTATTTTTAGGAGTTTCATTAAGTGCACAAATCGGAACTTTACCTTTAACTCTGTTATACTTTAACCAATTTTCTATTATTGCTTTGTTCACAAACTTAATTGTCATTCCCGCAATTGGAGTCATTATAGCAACCGCAATTGTAACATTAGTATTTTCTTCAATTCTACCTTTAATTGCAATTTACTTTGCTGCAGCTAATGATCTTGTTACAAAATCTATTTTGAGCATTATAAAATTCTCTGGGGAGTTAAGTTTTTCACATATAAAAATCTTTAATTATTCAGTGATTGATTTAATTCTGTTTTATATGATGCTGGGTGTTTTGCTTTATTATCTACCACGATTCAGTAGAGGTATTTCCAAAGCGATATTATTTGTTTTAGTAATATTGAATATATTTTTTCTCTCAGTTGTTGATGACAGAGAATTATTACCTGATAATTCTCTTAGTGTATTTATGATCGACGTGGGTCAGGGTGATTCTTTCCTGATTAAATTTCCAAATAGTAAAACAGCATTAATCGATGCAGGAAATGTTACTTTTACTTTCGATAACGGTGAAAGGGTAATTAAACCATTACTTGAATATTTAGGAATAAATAAAATAGATTATGGAATTGTTTCGCACATAGATTCAGATCATTATGCTGGATTTGTCTCTCTTGTTTTGAACGGATTAATAGGAGAAATTTATAAACCAGAAATTGATTCATCCCTTAGTAAAGATGTCAGGTTCGAAGAATTTTTAAGGGAGAATAATGTGCCGGTAAATTATTTTTCAGAAAAGAAAATGCAGATTGGCAATGTTGCATTATATTTTTTATACGATAAGAGAGTTGAAAGCATTGCAGGAGAATCAACAAATAACAGAAGCGGAATCATAAAGTTAGTTTATGGCGAAAACAGTTTTTTGTTTACTGGAGATGCTGAAAAAAATGTGGAAAAAATTTATGCAAGTAAATACAGAAATTTTTTAGATTCTGATGTGTTAAAAGCTGGTCACCATGGCAGCAAGACAAGTTCCTCTGAAATATTTTTAGATTATGTAACACCAAAGTACAGTTTGATTAGTGCTGGTTTTAAAAATAAATTTGGTCATCCCGCTGAAGAAATTATTCAGAGGTTGAAAATGCACAATTCAAAAATTTTCAGAACAGATCTGCAAGAGGCAATTTTACTAAGATCTGATGGAAAAGAAATAAATCTAATAAACTGGTAAATAGTTCTTTC
>JARRKF010000130.1:0-8526 GCA_037388405.1 Ignavibacteriaceae bacterium
TTTTCGTTTCATTCTACAACGAATGATTATCTTGATTTTATAAGCTTATGCATATAACTTTACAGGCTTATTCAAATTAAGTGTTTAAGATTGACAGGAAAAAAATCATATTCGGATAAAACTCTTCAGGAAGAACTCAAAAAGAGTGGAAACATTCCAACCCACATTGCAATAATAATGGATGGAAACGGAAGATGGGCAAAGAAAAGAGGGCTTCCGCGTGTTGCAGGGCATAGGAGAGGGGTTGAAACAGTACGGGAAATTGTTGAAGCTTGTGCGGAAATAGGTGTTAAATATCTAACTCTTTATACCTTCTCAACTGAAAACTGGAAAAGACCGAAAGATGAAGTTTCAACTCTAATGAGACTTTTATTAAAAAGCCTAAAAGACAGGCTTGAAGAGTTAAATAAAAACGACATTAAATTAACCTGTATTGGGAACATTGATTCATTACCACCCGTCGTACAAAAGCAGCTTTTTCAGGATATTGAAAAAACTAAAAACAATAAAAGGATGACGCTTAATCTCGCACTAAGTTACAGTGGTCGCTGGGAATTGTTGGAAGCCGTAAAAGAAATTTCGAGTGATGTGTCTAAAGGAAAATTATCTGTCGATTCAATTTCGGAACAATGCATTTCAGAAAAGTTAACAACAAAGAATATTCCAGATCCGGAATTATTAATACGTACGAGCGGAGAATTCAGAGTTAGCAATTTCCTCCTCTGGCAAATTGCATATACCGAATTTGTAATACTGGATGTTTTCTGGCCAGATTTTTCAAGAAATCACTTGTACGATTCGATAAGACAATATCAAAAAAGAGAAAGACGATTTGGTAAAGTGAGCGAACAGATAAATAATTCTTTAGTTGATAAACATAAAAAGGATTCACCACTTGAAGTTTAATAGGCTTTTAATTTTAGCCTGTCTCTTTTCAATCTTAACCTTTCCTCAGGGAGTTCAGAAAAGTTACAAAATATTAGGTATTTCGGTTGAAGGAAATAAATCTGCTGATGCTGCGACTATAGTTGCGAACAGTGGTTTGAAAGTTGGGAGTGAAATTCAGGTTCCTGGTGATCAAACACTCAATGCAATAAAACAACTTTGGGCTCTTAATATTTTTTCTGATGTTCAGATTTTAATTGAGCGAGAGATAAATGAAGGTGTTTTCCTTCTTATTAAAGTTCAGGAGTACCCAAGACTGGAACGGGTTGTTATTGAAGGTAATGATGAAATTAGTACAGATGATATAGAGAAGAAAGTAACTTATTTACGTGGAACAGTTCTCTCCCCCCAATCAATTGCAAAATTAAAAATCAGAATTAAAGACTTATATGCCGAAGATGGTTATCTGAATGCTAAAATTATAGATAACATCTATGAATATGTAAGCGCTGATACAGTTGATGAAGATATAATTGTTACCTGGCGTAACAAAAAAGATTTTTCTGATGAATATAAATATACTTATGAAAGCAGTGAGAGAGTTTATTCAGATCTGATATCAAAGATAAAAGAGCGGGTATTGTTAAAGCTAACTATTGAAGAAGGTGATGAGGTTATTGTTAGAAAAATCGAATTTAATGGAAACGAAGTTTTTGATGATGGTGATCTTGCTGGTGAAATGGATGAAACTAAAGAATCAGTCTGGTGGAAGTTCTGGACAAGTGCTCAGTTTAAACCAAAAGAATTTGAAAAAGATAAACAGTTGGTTGTGGACTATTACAGGAAGAATGGTTATCGTGATGCAGAAATATTAAATGATACACTAATTTATTCAAATAATAAAAAAGATCTGAAAATAGTAATTGACGTTTATGAAGGACCTCAATACAAAGTAAGAAATATTTCTTTTGAAGGTAATACAGTTTACCCGGATTATGTTCTTAGTGAGCGGCTCGATTTTGCAAAAGGTGATATTTATAACTACGAAAAATTTCAGCGCAATCTTCATGGAAATGAATCACAAACTGACATATCAGCTCTCTACCTTGATAACGGATATTTAACTTTTAATGTTCAGTCCGAAGAGAAAAAGGTTGCCCCCGACTCAATTGATTTTCACATTAGAATAGATGAACGTAACCAGTTTAAAGTTTCCCGAGTTGATATTGCTGGAAATACAAAAACAAAAGATAAAGTTATAAGACGAGAGCTTTATACCATCCCGGGCGACTACTTTAACAGAGCCTTCCTTTTCAGAAGTGTGCAGCAGCTTGCAAATCTTCAATATTTTAATGCAGAAAAACTTTACGGTCCCGGAGGTATAGATACGAAATTAGAGAGTGATAGTACTGTTGCAGTCACTTTTAATGTTGAGGAAAAATCAAGCGATTATTTAAACGCTTCTGTTGGATACAGTGGAAGTTTTGGTTTTAGTGGGTCAATTGGTGTTACCTTAACTAACTTTTCAATTGCGGAACCTTTCTCTCTTGGCGGTGGACAGGTATTAAATTTTAACTGGCAGTTTGGCTTTGGAAATATTTACAGAACATTTACAGTCGGATTTACTGAGCCATGGTTGTTTGATACTCCAACTTCAGTCGGTGTTGATTTTTTTGATACTCGTCAGCAGTATGTTTATGATTTACGACAAACGGGAGGAACCTTAAGAGTTGGCAGAAGATTAAAATGGCCGGATGATTTTTTCTATGTTCAGGGAAGATTCAGGTATCAGTATAACAACGTTTTAGAGGGCCAAAACTTTTACCAGGAAGGTGTTACACATCAGTATACCACCGGGGTAACATTTAGCAGAAGAAATATTGATAATCCTATTTTCCCATCACAGGGATCATCATTCACCTTGGACTTAGAGGTTTCTGGCGGACCATTTTTACCGGGTGATGTTGATTATACGAAGAATCTATTTAAAGCTGAATGGTATAAGCGATTGTTCAGTTCAAACAGGGTTGTGTTTTACACGGTTGCAGATTTTGGCTACATAGAAGAATTGGTTAAAGGAACTCCAATTCAGCCATTTGAATACTTTTATATGGGTGGAAATGGATTGGTTATAGCAACCGTTCCACTAAGAGGATATGAAGATAGAAGTGTTGGTCCCCGGAATGTTTTTGGGCAGGTAATCGGTGGAAGAGTTTATTCTAAAATTGGCGCGGAACTTCGATTTGCAGTAACTTTGGAACCAATTCCTCTGTATCTTTTGACTTTTGCTGAAGCCGGTAATGTTTTTGAAAGTTTTAGTAAAACAGATATTTTTGATCTGAGAAGATCTGTGGGAGTTGGTGCAAGGATACTAATTAATCCTATTGGTTTAATCGGTTTTGATTTTGGCTACGGTTTCGACCGGAAAATAGTAGATGGACAAGATCCATCATGGCTATTTCATTTTCAATTTGGAAAAGGTTTTTAAATTCAAAATAAAAAAAGGAAAATACTGTGAAAAAATTTATTGTTATTTTATTTGTGCTTTTAGGTATAACGGTTTCAGCACAATCTCAGCAAAAAATAGGTTATGTGGATTCTCAAATAATTTTAAATCAATTGCCTGAAGCTATCAAAGCTCAAAGTGATCTGGATGCGATAACAAAACTTTGGTCCGATCAACTTGATTCAATGACACTTAATTATCAGCAGATGCTTCAAGATTACCAAAAACAATCCGGAACGATGAGCGATGAGCAGAAGCTTGCAAAACAGCAAGAGCTAATTGCAATGGAGCAGAATATACTTGGTTTCAGAAATCAGAAATTTGGCCAGCCAAATGGCGCAATCTATACAAAACAAGAAGAGATTTTTGCCCCAGTTAAAAAGAAAATTTATGCCGCAATAGAAGACGTTGCTAAAGGTGAAGGGATGCAGTTTATTTTTGATAAAAGCGGTGATATCATTCTTCTTTACGCTGATGCAGCTTTTGATATAACTTATAAAGTGCTGGATCATCTTAAAAGAGGTAGTGGCAAATAATTTCATTTGTTTTTATGTGCAGGTTCTTTCTTTTTGTAGGAAGAACCTGTAATAAAAAAGTATAATTCTCCCAGGAGTCAATATGAAATTAACTTTCATCTCACTTGTAATTTTCCTTTCGCTATTTTCTACGATAAGCAGAGCACAATTAAAAATTGGATATGTTGATTCAAATACGATACTGGATAATTTACCGGATGCACAGGATGCAAGACAAAAGGTCGATGCGCTAATTCAGGAATGGCAGAATGAGTTGAAGGAGATGGAATCGAAGCTTAAAATAAAAAAAGACGATTATGAAAAGAGAAAGTTGATTATGACCGAACAAACGAGTACGGACTCACTTGCTGCAATTAAAAAATTTGAGAAAGAAATTGCTGATTACCGCGATAAGAAGTTCGGAGCTAACGGTGAATTGTTTCAGAAAGAAGACGAACTTATGAAACCCGTACAAAATAAAGTTTTCAATACTATTAAAGACATTGCTGAAGAGGAAGATCTTGATTTCGTATTTGATAGAAGTGGAGATATACTTTTTCTTTATGCAAAGGAAAAATATGATCTGACATCTCAAGTCCTGGAAAAACTAAAGCTTGAATAAAACATTAAATATTGAAAACCTATTGATAACTTCTCTTGCAAGAATTGAGGAGGCTCAAAAAGGCGAATTAACATTTTTGTATCTTCCTACTTATGAGAAATTTTTTGGTACCACCTCAGCATCTGCAGTTTTAGTAAAGAATGGATTTGACAAATCAAGAGACGACATATCCTATATTGAAGTTGATCACCCGGAAAAAGCTTTTACCTCTTTAATCATTAATTTATTCTCTCAAAAAACTAATCTTGATGGGATTGATGAAAGTGCGTTTGTGCATCAAACTGCAAAAATAGGTGCAGATGTTTCGTTAGGTAAAAATGTTGTTATAGGTGCAAATTGTATTCTTGGAGACAATGTTAAAGTATTCCATAACTCAGTGCTTTTAGAAAATGTTGAAGTTGGTGACGATTCAATTATTTATCCTAACGTTAGCATACGCGAGGATTGTAAAATTGGGAAACGAGTAATAATCCATGCTGGTGTAGTAATCGGTGCAGATGGGTTTGGTTATCAAAAAGATGATAAAGGAGTTTATAAAAAAGTTCCGCAAATTGGAAACGTGGTTTTAGAAGATGATGTGGAAATCGGAGCCAATACTACAATTGATAGAGCAGCTTTAGGAAGTACGGTAATAAAGCAAGGTGCCAAGATTGATAATCTAGTTCAGATTGCACATAATGTTTCTGTTGGAAATAATACTGTTATGTCTGCTCAAAGTGGAGTATCGGGGAGTGTAAAAATTGGTGACAATGTTATAGTGGCCGGTCAGGTTGGTATTGCCGGACATCTCGAGATTACTGATAATGAGATATTGATGGCTCAGTCGGGTGTTCCAAAAACTATTTCAAAACCTGGATTGTATTTTGGTTATCCTGCTAAAGAAGCTAAGAAAGCAAAAATTCTTGAAGCACATACAAGAAATTTTCCCGAGTATGTAGAACGAATAAAAAAGCTTGAGGAAGAAGTCAAAAAACTTAAAGAGGAACTTTCTCAGAAAAAATCCTGATGTGTTTTAATACACTTAATTTTGTTTACTTAATTGGATTTCAAAGCCTGTCTTACTAATTTTCATATCAATTAAAACTTTCAAATCGTATAAATCATAACGGATAATAATATGTTAGAACTGCAAAGAACAATTGCTAAACCTGTTACAATGACAGGAACAGGATTGCATACAGGAACTGAGTGTAAATTAACTTTTAAACCAGCACCTGAAAATCAAGGGATTAAGTTTGTTAGAGTTGATTTGGGTGGCAATCCGGAAATTCCGGCAATAGCAGAAAATGTTGTTGATGTTTCACGCGGTACTACGCTTGGCGTTGGCGATGCAAAAGTACACACAGTAGAGCATCTTCTTGCTGCAGTGATGGGTTTACAGATTGATAATTTAATTATTGAAGTTGATGGAATTGAACCTCCTGTTGGTGACGGAAGTTCACTTCCTTTTGTTGAAGTGCTTCAGAGAGCCGGATTTGAGCAACAGGAAGCACCAAAAGATTATCTGGTAATTGATCAGACAATAATGCATCACGAAGATGATAAACAAATTGACATTGTCGCTCTACCTCTTGATGATTATCGTGTTACAGTTATGGTGGATTATCAGAATCCTGCACTTGGGAGTCAACACACTGGCTTGTTTGATTTAGAAAAGGAATTTGTTTCTGATTTCGCACCGGCAAGGACTTTTTGTTTTTTAAGTGAAGTTGAGATGCTGGCAAATCAAGGATTAATTAAAGGCGGTGATGTTGATAATGCAGTTGTAATTGTTGATCATAAATTAAATGAAGGTCAACTGGACGATCTTAGAAAAAAGATAGGTATAGAAGAAAAAATAAATCTTGGAAATAATGGAATTCTAAACAACAAGGAATTAAGATTTAAAAATGAACCGGTTCGTCATAAACTTCTCGACCTGATTGGTGATCTTGCACTTATCGGAGCACCAATAAAAGCACAGATTTTAGCCGCACGACCCGGTCATAAAGCAAATGTTGAATTTGCCAAGCAGGTTAGAAAACTCTATCAGCAGAAAAAAATTGTTAAGAAATTTCAGTTTGTTAAAAAAGAAGGTGTTGTTTTAGATGCAAACGCAATTGAAAGAATACTTCCTCACCGGTATCCTTTTCTTCTGGTTGATAAAGTAATTGATCTCGAAGTTGATAAAAGAGTTGTGGGTATAAAATCAGTAACCTTTAATGAACCATTTTTCCCAGGTCATTTTCCTGGAAATCCAATCATGCCTGGCGTATTAATATTAGAAGCAATGGCACAAACCGGTGGAATTCTTCTGCTTGGTTCAATCCCTAATCCTGAAGATCATCTTGTTTACTTTATGCAGATCAACAATGCTAAATTCAGAAAACCTGTTGTACCCGGCGACCAATTATTTATGGAATTAGAACTTGTTCAAAGGAAAAGCAAGGTAATTATAATTAAAGGAAAATCGTATGTAAATGAAGCGCTTGTAGCGGAAGCCGAATTTATGGCAGGTATTGTGGATAAACCAAATACTAACAATTCAGATTCTATAAAATGAAAACGATTCATCAAACCGCATTAGTAAATCCGGCAGCAAAGCTAGGTGAAAATATAATAGTTGGTCCATATGCTCTTATTGAAGCTGATGTTGAAATAGGTGATGACTGCATAATAGGTCCCCATGCAGTTATATATAATGGTGCAAGAATTGGTAACAGAGTAAAGATTTTTCAGGGGGCTTCAGTAGCAAATTTCCCTCAGGATTTAAAGTTCGCAGGAGAAAAATCTGTCTTTACCATTGGTGATGATACAATAATCCGTGAATTTGCAACTTTGCACAGAGGTACAAAAGAAACCGGTAAATCAAGTGTAGGTAAAAATTGTCTGATAATGGCTTATGGACATGTTGCTCACGATTGTTCGGTTGGTGATAATTGTATAATTGCAAATGCGGTTCAAATTGGTGGACATTCTCACATAGAAGATTGGGTAATAATTGGTGGTTCAACACCTGTTCATCAGTTTTCTCTGGTTGGCGAGCACTCGATGATTGCAGGAGGTATAAGAATTACTCAGGATGTGCCGCCATATATTTTAACGGCCCATACACCGGCTTCATTTGCAGGATTAAATGTAATCGGATTACGAAGAAGAGGTTTCAAAAATGAAGATATTCAGATTTTAAAGGAAGCTTATGGTTTACTCTATAGTAAATCGCTAAACGTTTCTCAGGCTGTTGAGGTTATGAAATCTAAGTTCGGTGAAAATGTTTACGTGCAAAAGTTGATTGAGTTTCTTAGCAAAAGTAAAAGAGGAATTGTCGGTAAATGATTTGGCGTTTTATCGATACCGGTTATAATACTGGAAAATTTAATATGGATTTTGATTTGGAGTTAGTTAATAATTTTGTTTCAAATTCGCCAGTAGTTAGAGTTTATAGATGGAAACCTTACTGCATTTCACTTGGTGCTAATCAGGATATTAAAATATTATAATTCTATTTTTGAAGAAATTGAACTTGAGCATACGCAGCCACATTTTCCTTCTTTTTATAAAGATGAAAAGAGTAACCTCTGTTTTGCAGTCTCAGCAATGAATGAACTTAACTTTAACGGTAAGAAATTAGTAGGAAGTGCACAAAGAAAAATTGGAGATGTTATCCTTCAGCATGGTTCTATTCTTTGTGGAAATTATCATAAAAGAATTGTTGATTACCTTAATCTTCCTGATGATAGAATTGAAGGAATAAAAAATGAGATTGAAGAAACTACAAACGAACTTGAATCTATTCTGAATGGAAAAATTGATTATCAAAAACTTTCGCTATCAATTAAACAGGGATTTGAAAATCACTTTAATGTTAAGCTGGAAACTGAAATATTTGAAGAAATTATTAATTAGATAATTTGATGTCTACAGAAAAAGAAATAAGAAGAGTAACTACAAAAGCTCTGGCGATTCTTAAAAAGAATAAAGTCCGGATTACCGCGCTTACCGCTTACGATTTCATCACA
>JARRKF010000131.1:0-4525 GCA_037388405.1 Ignavibacteriaceae bacterium
ACCTGGGTCCAGCTAATTTTTGAATTGATTCCTCTGCAAGCACCACGTTTAGTAACGAAATTATAAATTCCACCTTTACCATCTTTATCTCCCGGATACCAATTTTGAACGGTTGAATATTTTATTTGTGCATTATCAAGTGCAATTAATTCAACCACTGCAGCGTGTAATTGATTTTCGTCTCTTATTGGAGCTGTGCAACCTTCAAGATAGCTTACGTAAGAACCTTCATCAGCAACTATTAAAGTTCTTTCAAACTGTCCGGTATTAGCTGCATTAATTCTGAAATAAGTTGAGAGTTCCATTGGACAACGAACGCCTTTTGGTATATACGCAAATGAACCATCGCTAAACACAGCCGAATTCAAAGAAGCAAAAAAGTTATCAGTGTATGGAACAACTGTCCCGAGATATTTTTTTACAAGATCAGGATGATTTTGAACGGCTTCTGAAAAAGAACAGAAAATAATTCCTAACTCATTTAGCTTGTCTTTAAAAGTTGTCGCAACAGAAACACTATCGAAAACTGCATCTACAGCAACACCTGTTAATCGTTTCTGCTCATCCAAAGAAATTCCAAGTTTTTCATAAACCGAAAGTAACTCCGGATCAACTTTATCAAGACTTTTTAATGTTGGTTTCTTTTTCGGAGCTGAGTAATATGAAATATCCTGGTAATTCACTGGAGTATATTTAACATTTGCCCAATGAGGTTCCTTCATCGTCAACCAATGTCTGAATGCCTTCAATCTCCATTCAAGCATAAATTCAGGTTCATTCTTTTTTGCAGAAAGCTGTCTGATTATATCTTCATTCAAACCTTTCGGCAGTGTATCAGCATCAATCTCAGAAACGAAACCGTACTTATATTCCTTATTAGCAAACTCTTCTATTTTGTTAATTTCAGTTGTGCTCATTTATATTCCTTAATTGCAATATCTTGTTAAATTCTAACAAATTAACTTAAATTCTGGTTCAAAATTAAACTATCTGTACAAAAATGTCAAGATTAAACAAATTCAAAAATTACATTAAGAATGATTTCAACTGTCATTTCAGTTTGAGATTCACTCAATTGTATTTCATTCAGGATTAAATTAACTTTGAATACACATAAAATGCTGAAATTTCAGTGTTTTTAGATAATATTATAAATTTTTAAAAGACTCTAATTAGTGGACCAAAAAGACAATCAGAAGGATTATCAAAAGCAGCAAACTTTTGGGTATAAACGATATAGTAATCGTAGAAAAAGGTATCATCGCAGACCAGGCAAAACTTCTCAAACTGAACGCACAAAATCATCATTCAAAAAAATATCTCTCGTAATTCCTCTGTATAATGAAGAAGAATCAGTTATTCCATTAAGCCACGAAATAAGAAAAGCTCTTAGTCGTGTCAACATCGATTACGAGGTTATTCTTATTGATGATGGCAGTACGGATACATCACTTAAGAATTTGAAGGAGATCACAAAGACTGACAATCGCTTTAAGTTTTTAAGCTTCAGAAAAAATTATGGAAAATCTGCAGCATTGCATGAAGGATTTAAAGTTGCATCTGGAGATGTTGTAGTAACACTTGATGCTGATTTACAGGATGATCCGCACGAAATTCATAATCTATTAAAGAAACTTGAAGAAGGTTATGACCTATGTTCGGGGTGGAAGAAAAAAAGACAGGATCCCTTTATAAAAAAAGTCTCTTCAAAATTTTTCAACTTTGTGACTCGCCTGATTAGCGGAGTTAAGATTCACGACTTCAATTGCGGACTAAAAGCGTACAGAAAAGAAGTGGTAGAAAATGTAAAAGTTTACGGTGAACTTCACAGGTATATTCCGGTACTTGCAAGCTGGCAGGGATTTAAGGTTACCGAAATAACAGTGAATCATCACCCAAGAAGATATGGAAAGACTAAATTTGGTGTCTCGCGATTCTTTAAAGGATTTGTTGATTTAATAACGGTTATTTTTGTCACAAGGTATATCAAGCGTCCTATGCACTTCTTCGGATTTTTCGGTGCAGTTTCTTTTATTATCGGTTTCTTAATTCTTGGATATTTGACGATTCTCTGGATTCATGGAATACCACTAAGTAATAGACCAATTATCTTTCTCGGTATGTTATTGATTATAGTTGGTGTTCAATTATTCGCAGTTGGTTTGCTTGGTGAGGTAATCGTATTTAATTCAGTTAGTGAAAGAGAATACGTAATAAAAGATAAAAGTTAGAATGGTTGTTGTCTGATGGACGATATAAGATGTAGAAAATTTTCAACTCAAAATTTTTAATTCCCGGATAATTCATTCCCTAAATGATTCAATTTAACAAATTCCATCTCCCAATTTCCATCTTCCACAAATAAAATGTATTACGATCCAATAAAGAATATTTTTGCAAATGTAATTCGGAAATTTCCTTTCCTTAGAATATTATTTTATAAAATTCTCGATTTGATGTTTCTACGTTCCTGGTATGTAAGGAGAGAATTAAAAGGATTAAGAAATAAGCTTGGTAGAACTGATATTAATATTTATGATGCAGGTTCAGGATTTGGCCAGTATACATATTTTATGGCTAAGAAGTTATCACCGTGCAGTATTCTTTCAGTTGATGTAAAAAAAGATTGGATTGATGATTGCCGAGATTTTTTCCGAAGTAAACAGATAGGAAATGTAACTTTTAAAGTAGAAGATTTATTAACTATCGAACATCAAAATAATTTTGATCTTATTGTATGTGTTGATGTTATGGAACATATAGCGGAAGATGAAAAAGTATTCAGCAAATTTTATAATGCGTTAAAGAAAGATGGATATTTGTTAATTAATTCACCTTCAATTTATGGAGGAAGTGATGTTCACCACGATGAGGAAGAAAGCTTTATTGGTGAGCATGCAAGAGACGGATACTCCATTGAGGATTTGGAGAAGAAGCTTCATCCACTTGGTTTCTCAACTTATAAAGTAAAATATACTTATGGAAAATGGGGAGATAAAGCATGGCGCTTAGGAATCAAATATCCGATGGTTATGTTAAATTTATCAAAATTATTTTTAATTATTTTACCTTTGTATTATCTGTTCACTTTGCCATTCACTTTAGTAATGATGCAAATGGATTTTTCAAGTAAGAATAAAACCGGAACAGGTATAAATTTCATTGCACAAAAACCTAAATAATTATTTGGTAACACTATGGCAGCGAAAAAGAATCCTAAAACAATCAAATCTGAAAAAGCAAAAAAAGAAACATTTCTCTCAACATTCAGATTGAGTAATTACATCCCGGAAAAATATCACACTCTAACATTTGTTTTTGTGATTCTCGTTTTGTTCATCATTTTCTTCTCACCACTTTATTTTGGCGGAAAGACTTTTCAATCCGGCGATATCATCACAAGTAAAAGCACTTCAACTTATATAGAAAATCACACAGGTGGATTTACTTTATGGAATCCTTATGTTTTTGGTGGAATGCCAGCTTATGCAATTAGTGTTGGATACAAATGGTTTAATCTGATTTTCGTTTGTGTTGATGCAGTGCGTAGTGTATTCAGCAGTCCATTCGCCGTAGATTATGCTAAATGGACATTTTATCTTCTTGCACTTGCTTACACGATGTTTGCATTTTTCAATCTTCAAACAAAAAATAAGCTGGTAAGTTTATTAGTTGCAGTCGCAATAGCATTTAGTACAGGGATTATAGTTTTTTTATTTATTGGTCACGTAACAAAGCTCGTTGCGCTCTGGGTATTTCCGATAATTTTTCTTTTACTATTCAATTTCCAAAAACGAATTAAGATTCTTGAAGTTCTTCTCCTGATAATTTTTATGGATGCAATGTTCCTTGGCTGGCATGTGCAGATCATATTTTATGTTTTCTTTGCTGTGATGATTTACTTTATCTACTTCTTCCTGCGTTCATTGAAGCTGAAAGATAAATTTCTATCAAAACAATTGGTAAAATCAGCAGTAATTTTTGTAGTTGCGGTTGTGATTGGATTGCTTATTCAATCTGATAATCTCACTCAAATTTATGAATACACTCCATTCTCTACACGCGGAACGGAAAGTATTCTTGAGAAAGAAACCGGACCAACAAAACAATCTGAATCGGATTTTTATCAGTATGCAACCAACTGGTCATTTTCGCCAGGTGAAGTCTTAACATTTATTATTCCTTCTTATTACGGTTTTGGCAAATCAACTTATCAAGGACCGCTTTCACAAAATCAACCGGTTGAAGTAAATACATATTTCGGTCAAATGCCATTCGTTGATGTCGCAATGTATATGGGAGTTATAATTTTCTTCCTCGCTCTGTTTGCAATGTTTACTGACTGGAAAAACCCACTCGTAAGATTTTTTACAATTCTGTCCGTTATTGCATTGTTAATTTCTTTTGGAAGAACTTTTTCGGTCGTTTATGATTTGATGTTCAACTACTTCCCATTTTTCGATAAGTTCAGAGTTCCATCGATGATACTGGTTCTTGTTCAACTTAGCTTTCCAATCCTGGCAGG
>JARRKF010000132.1:0-7190 GCA_037388405.1 Ignavibacteriaceae bacterium
AATCAGGAAGAAGATCAGGTATAATTGCTCCGGTTTTCGGTAGTGATGCCCGTTATGGATCGTACATAAACAGGTTTGGTTACTTCTGGGCAATCAGTGATTATATGGATGTAAATGCAACCGTAGATTATTATACAAGAGGAAGCTATGGGTTAACTTCACGTTTTCGATATGCAAATAGATACAATTACAATGGCTATGTTGAAGGCTCTTACCGCGATTTTTTTAATGGTGAACCAACTGATCCTGATTACAGCGAACAGATTAATTGGCGGATGAGGGTATTTCATAGCCAGACGTTTACACCAACTCTGCGCCTTGACGCAAATATGGAGTTTGCATCACAAAATTTTCTTCAGACGGGAACAGTAAAATTTAAAGATCTGTTAAGAAATGAAAATATTTCAAATGCAACTTTGACAAAAACATGTGATCAAACCAGTAATAGTTCCTCTAAAAATTACAATAGGAGACAGGTACCTATCCTTTCAGAAGTTCTGCAAGTGAAACTGACAGAAGTTGGTATGAATTATTCGGCTACTCATATTCCGGACAATTTCAAAACAGAAAGAATAAAGTTGGAGGAAATCTGGATATCAGAGGAGGATTTCAACATACCATAACAGCTGATATGTCACCGAAAATAGGTTACTTTAACATTGCACCTAATTTTCGTTTTGATTCAAAATGGTATAACAAACAGATTCAGCAGAGTGTAGTTAGTTCCGTAACAGGGCAAGATTCAATTATAACAGAAGATGTAAAGAAGATAAGCACAGTTAATACTTTTAATGTTGGCTTGACCACATCAACTAAATTTTATGGAATGTTTGATATTAACTCACTCGGAATTCAGGCAATTAGACATACCGTAACTCCGAACTTGAGTTATTCATTCAGCCCCGATTTTTCTAAACCTGTTTGGGGATACTTTGGCCAATATACAACTTCTGACGGTAGAGTCATTCAATACAGCAAATATCAAAAGGAAGTTTTTGGTGGTGCTAATGCCGGTGAACAGCAAAATTTAAATTTTTCTTTAGGGAATAATTTTGAAATGAAAACATTAGCCGATCCAACAGATACAACCTCAAAAGAAAAGAAGATACAATTACTAAACGTAACGATGGGTACCGGTTATAACTTTGCAGCTGATTCTTTGAATTTTGCTGATCTCAATCTTTCTTACAGAACACAGGTTGGTGAGTTATTTGATTTTTCAGGATCATCAAGCTTTACTCCTTATGATTATTCAGGAACCACTAGTAAAATTAATAAATATCTTGTTGATGCTGGAAAAGGTCTTTTAAGATTAACCAATTTTAATTTTTCTGTATCGACTAATCTTTCAGGCGAAAAATTTGCATCTTCAAAACCTAACGAGAAAAAAGAAGATGAGTTTGGTCTTGTTGACGAAAAGAGCAATTCTGTATATCAGGGAATTTATAATGAAAGTGATCCGGATTTTTCGATTCCCTGGAGTATTTCATTAACCTACAATTACAGTTTAAGTCGTCCAACTCCTGATCTATCTACAACATTTTCTAACCTAAGCGGAAGTTTAAGTTTCAGCCTCACAAGAAATTGGAAGTTTGATGTTACCGGCAGCTACGATTTTGAAAGAAAAGAATTCGCAGCACCGCAAGTTAGAATCTCAAGAGACCTTCACTGCTGGATAATGAATTTTACGTGGAATCCGATTGGTACTTACACAGGGTTCCGGTTTGAAATTAGAGTTAAAGCACCACAGCTGCAGGATCTTAAAATTACCAAGCAAGATCAGTTCTACAATACGAGATAAAAGCTAAAGGATTTTAGAGAAACATAGGAAAGTAATCTTTAGTGAAGCATTATATTATCGATGGAAATAACCTGATTGGTAAAATTCCTCCAATTAAAAAATTACAAAATATAAATAAGCAGGCGAGTAGAGAAAGACTTGCTTTTATAATCGGAAGACATTTTTTGTCCGGAAAGAATACAGTTTCTCTTCATTTTGATGGTCATGCGAATGAACCAATAAAAGTATCTCGAGTTAAAATTAAGTATTCCGGCAATAAAACTGCTGATGAAAAAATAAAATCTGAAATAGAAAAAAGTAAAAACCCTAAAAATATAATTGTCGTAACTTCTGACGGTAATGTCGCTGAGTTTGCCAGAGTTTGCAGCTGTGAGGTTATCAAAAGCGAAGATTTTAGAAAGAAATTGTTTACTAGAATAACGGGAGATGAGGAACAAGCAAGAATTGACGAGATGAATAATCAGGATGAGTTCAAAAAACTTTTTGGAGTAAAGTAGTAAATCATACAAACTGGGTCTTATTAATAAATAATAATTCTTTGTTTATTCGAAGAAAAATTTTATTTTTTAGTATAGATTTATTGATTTCCTTAAAGTATTAGCCTAAATAAAAATTTGCAGGTTAAGCTCACATAATAAAACACATATTTAAAGAATTAATCTTTGTTAAAGTTTAATTTAATTCACAAATCATATCAACAAAAAAAGGGAGGTTTAGTGAAAATAAGACTACTTAAACCGTTCTTTATTCTTCCTTCTTTTATACTCTCCGTTCTCATTATTTTCTCTGGAAGTATATTTGCTCAGGGAGACAATCCACTCATCGATGCTGTTCCAAGGGATCAATTACAAAATGTTCATTACTCAGATTCTGAGTTTGACGTAATAACCGTTAACGGTTACGATGATTTTAACCTTGGTGTAGACTATGCAGAAGCGCATGTTACCCAACATAACTGGCTCCATTCATCCCCACCTTTTGGAACTTCACCCGCAGGTGATCCTTGCACTGCTTATGATGGTGCTGGAAATTTATACTATGAGACAATGTATGGTTCTATCTCAGGTTGCAAAGTAATTGTATCTACTGATAATGGTGCAACATGGTCGGCTTCAGTAACATCAGTTGCAGGATATGATAAAAACTGGATGGCTGCTGATCAGACAAGCGGTCCGTATGCTAACTATATTTATACAGGAATGACGCCTGGTAACTTTGCAAGATCAACTAATTTTGGTGCAACCTGGACAACTACATATACATTTCCAACTCAATCCGTACCCGGCTTTATGATGTGTATTGGTCCAAATGGAGCTGTGGATGGTGGAAGTGTTTATGTTGTTACTAATTCAGGATCAACTTTTTCTTCAACTTACACATTTTATGTTTCTACAAATGGTGGTTCTACTTTCACACTGAAATCATCAAATAATTTTGCAGGTTATGTCGGGACAAGCGTAAGCAGCAGACATACAGTGAATTATATGAGAACAAGACCTTATCCTTTTATTGCTGCTGATCAAAGCAACGGTGCTTACAGAGGAAGATTATATCTTATTTATGCTTCAAATAATCCTGCTGGAAACGGAAACAAACCAGATATCTTCTGCAGATATTCAACTGATCAGGGTGCTACATGGTCTTCACCGATAACTGTAAATGATGATTCACCAAGTACAGGAAATCATCAATGGCATCCTGCAATGTGGTGTGATAAAGAAACAGGAAGACTATTTGTTAGTTGGATGGATACAAGAGATACTCCAACAAGCGATAGTGCATATATATATGCTAGCTACTCGGATAATGGCGGAGTAACATGGGCTACAAACCAGAGAGTTTCAAATCAGAAAATGAGAATTTGTGCTCCCGGAGTATGTTCGGCTGGTTCTGCTAATTATATGGGTGATTATTTCTCAATGATTTCAAATGACAATCAGGCTTTAGTAATGTGGACTGACTTCAGGTCTAATAGTTTTGGAAGCTATGCTGGTTACTTTCCTGATTTTGCTATGACGGTTTCGCCGAATACAGTGATTATACCATGGAGTGGTGGTTCAGAATATGTTGATGTTGAAGTTCCTGATGTAAAATTGTATACCAGTGATGCGATTTTTTCTGCATCAATTAGCCCAACACCTCCAAGCGGAACTATTACTCTTGACTTCCCTGGCGGCAACACAATTAATTCATTCCCCGGTAGTGTTCAATTGAGAATTCAAACAAGCGGCAATGTTACGCTTGGAACATATACCATTACAATTGAAGGTACAGGACCAAATGGAACACCTGTTCATAGAAGAACAGTTTCCTTGGATGTTATTGTACCTGTTGAGCTGGCTTCATTCGCAGCAACATCGGAAAAGAATGATGTTATACTTACCTGGTTTACAGCAACCGAAACAAATAACCAGGGTTTTGAAGTTCAAAGAAAGACTGATGGAGAATTCGAAAGAATTGGATTTGTTCAGGGCAAAGGAACCTCTACTGAAGTACAGAATTATTTGTACAGAGATGAGAACCTGCTTTCAGCTAATTACACATACAGGTTGAAGCAAATGGATTTCGACGGTTCATTTTCTTATTCTGATGAAGTGAAAATTGAAATCAGTCAGCCAGATGTATTCTACCTTGGCCAGAATTATCCGAATCCTTTCAATCCAACAACGAATATTAAATACTCAATACCTCAGGATGAAAACGTATCTCTTAAAGTTTACGATATCCTTGGTAAAGAGGTTGCTACTCTGGTAAATGAATATCAGCAAGCAGGAACATTCGATGTAGTGTTTAGTGGTTCGGACCTTGCAAGCGGTGTTTATTATTACCAGCTTAAAGCCGGCGATTTAACTTCCACAAAGAAGTTAATGCTGACAAAGTAGTACTTAATACATAAGTCCATCTTATGAATGGATTAAAAATTAGGGAGCCTCGGCTCCCTTTTTTATTGAGCAAAGCTTTAAGATTATGTGTATTTTTAAGAAGATATATTTTGAAACATTTTTCGGGGATAGTCGATGAAAAAAATCTCTACTGTTTTACTCTTTCTGTTTCTCACCTCAACAAATTTTATTTATTCTCAACAATTGGATCATGATTATTTTCAAAAAAACATCGAAGTTTACTTTTCTTTTGAAGCTTCACCCATTAATCTCATCCGTGAGCTAACAATTATAATCTCTATTGATAATGTAAACGGGAATACCGTCTTTGCCTATGCGAATGAAAAAGAATACAACAATTTTCTTTCATATAATATTAAGCATACAATTTTACCAAAACCAGGCGAGCTTATTAATCCTGAAATGAGCAGTGAAGTTGACAAGATAACTGACTGGAATGTTTACCCGACTTATGATGGTTATGTTAGTATGATGAATCAGTACGCAGCCAGCTATCCTTCTATTTGTAAACTTATTGATGCCGGAAACACAGTTCAGGGAAGAAAAATTCTTTTACTAAAAATTTCTGATAATGTAAATGTTCGTGAAGCCGAACCGCAGTTGCTTTATACATCAACGATTCATGGTGATGAAACAACGGGTTACGTTTTGATGTTAAGATTAATTGATTCACTCCTAACTACTTATGGAACAAATCCCAGGATAACTAATATTATCGATAATGCTGAAATATGGATAAATCCCGATGCAAATCCTGATGGAACATACCACGGTGGAAATAATACAGTTAATGGAGCTATCAGATATAATGCGAACGGTTACGACATCAACAGAAATTTTCCGGATCCTGTAAATGGTGTTAATCCAAATGAGCAACCAGAGACTGCTGTTTTCAGAATTCTTGCAGAGCAAAATAATTTTGTTTTGTGTGCAAACTTTCACGGTGGAACCGAAGTTGTAAACTATCCATGGGATACCTGGACAAACGGTTATCCTGATTATGTCTCTCATCCCGACGAAAATTGGTATCAGTTTATTTCGCATCTTTATGCAGATACTTGCCAGCAGTACAGTCCTTCTGGTTATATGACTGGTTACGATGATGGAATTACAAATGGGGGTACCTGGTATGTTATCCACGGAGGACGACAGGATTACATGAACTGGTATATGAAGAGCAGGGAAGTAACAATTGAAATTTCCGATACTAAACTTTTACCGCCTTCTCAGCTTCCGGCACATTGGGAGTATAATAAAAGATCTTTCCTAAATTATATTGAAAGTATTTTTTATGGTGTGAGAGGAATAGTTACTGATACATCAGGAAATCCGCTTAATGCAATAGTTAAAGTTTTAAATCACGATACACTCCATTCTGAGATAAGAACTGATTCTATCAACGGAAATTATCATCGTATGCTTGCACCCGGAACTTACTCAATTAATTTTTCTGCGGATGGTTTCTTTACTCAGACTATGAATAATATTGTTGTGAATAATTTTCAGACGACGGTTGTAAATGTTCAGCTGATTCCAAATCCGATTCCGGTTGAACTAGTTTCTTTTAAAGCTGAAATGAATGGAAACAACGTTTTGCTTAATTGGCAAACAGCAACTGAAATAAATAATAAAGGTTTTGAAATCGAACGAACCTCACCCAATCCCTTTCCTTACCAAGGAGAGGGTGGCAAAGCCGGGAGAGGTTGGGAAAGTGTTGGGTTTGTAAATGGTAATGGGACAACAACTAATCCTATCAATTATACTTTTGAAGATAAAAATGTTAATGCAGGTAAATATCAATATAGATTAAAGCAGATTGATTTTGACGGTTCATTCAAATATTCAAATATTGTTGAGGTTGAAGTTCATTCCCCAACAGAATTTTCTTTAGAACAGAACTACCCAAATCCATTTAATCCTTCAACAAAAATTAAATTTACGATTGGATCAAATGTCATTGCGAGCGGAGCGAAGCAATCGCAGTTTGTAACCTTAAAAGTATTTGATATTTTAGGAAACGAAATTTCAACTCTCGTTAATGAAGAGAAACCTGCTGGTACCTATGAAGTTAAATTTGATGCGTCCAATATTCCGAGCGGAGTTTATTTTTATAAATTGCAGGCAAGAAATTATATAGAAACTAAAAAGATGCTGTTGCTAAAGTAGCATCATTTCTAACAATAATAAATCACGGAGGTACAGTTATGCCTAAACAAGTTGCACCATTTCATTCCAAAACCGGAGAAGTATATCATATTTACAGTATATGCACTGCGGCGAAATCAATAAAAAGGGGACGAGTGGTAAAAGGAAAAGCAAATAAAAAACTTTGTGGTGCTTGTAAAGATATAAGAGCCGGTAAAAGACCTCGTTAATATTTTATTAAGTTAAAATATTTTTACAAAATCCCCCATCAATTGAGCCTACCTGACTGAAAGCAAGTTGATGGGGGTTTTTATTTTCTTATTTGCCATTTAATAACAGTT
>JARRKF010000133.1:0-7080 GCA_037388405.1 Ignavibacteriaceae bacterium
ATCAATAATAATTTTTTTCTCTTCGGGAAGATTAACAATTACATCCGGTCTTTTTCTTCCTTCGTCTGTTGTAAAAGATTCCTGAATAGTGTACTCCTCCCCTTTTCTTAACCCCGATCTTTCAAGAATTCTCTCAAGCTGAAAACGAAGAAGAAAAAAATCTGCAACTTCGTTCTTTTATTGATTCGGTTAGGAGACATATTAAAGAGTTAAGTGAAAAGCGATATCAGAATCTCTTTGATCGGGGTTCGTTGGATTTTGTGTTGATGTTTATCCCGATCGAACCTGCATTTTCACTTGCAATTCAATTTGGTGAGAATCTTTATGTTGATGCGTACGATAAAAATATCATAATAGTTAGTCCCTCAACTTTGCTGGCAACTCTTCGAACGATTGCAAACATTTGGAAACAGGAATATCAGAATCGGAACGTTTTGGAAATAGCAAAACAGTCAGGTGCTTTGTATGATAAGTTTGTTGCTTTTACTGAAGATCTTATTTCTGTGGGTAACAGAATTGACCAGACAAAAAGCAGCTATGTGGATGCAATGAAAAAGCTAACTGATGGTTCCGGAAATCTGGTAAGGAGAGCAGAAAAAATTAGAGAACTTGGTGCAAAAACAAGTAAACAGCTTCCTCAGTCAATTATAAATCGAGCTGATGAAGATGACGATACAAACTAGTTAAGTAATTTATGATTGTAAGACCACCGAAAACACAGGAAGAATTTCAGAGATACAGAGATTTACGCTGGAAAATTTTACGAGCTCCACATAATCAACCAAAAATAACAGAACAGGATGATGCTGGTACTAAAGATTATCCAATTATGGTTTGTGAAGTAGATGGAATTCCAATTGGAGTTGGAAGAGCACATTTTATTTCTGAAGAGGAAGCGCAGATTCGTTCAATATCGGTCGAACCAGAATGGGAAGGCAAAGGAATTGGTACCATAGTCTTAAAAGAACTTGAAAAAATTGTAATCGAAAAAGGAGCAAAACGAATTATAATTCATGCACGCAACAGTGCAGTTGAATTTTATAAGAAAAACGGATACAAAATTGTTGAGCCTTCATATACGTTGTTTAATGAAATAGAACACATGTTGATGGAAAAATTTATTCGATAATTCAATGGGGCTGTAGATCAGTTGGGAGAGCGGTTCGTTCGCAACGAACAGTTCTCGGTTTGATTTAGATCAGTTTCACAAAATTTTTTTAGGCTCCCATTTTCAAAACCTCATCCCATTCAGCTTTAGTAACAGGCATAACTGATAATCTCTGACCTCGCTGGATAAGTTTCATATTTTTTAATTTCGAATTTGCTTTTATCTCAGCAAGTGTAACAGGAGTTTTAAATTCTTTTAACAATTTTATATCAACCATAAACCAAACAGGTTCATTCTTAGTTGCACTTGGGAAGAAATGCTTACTATCCGAATCGAATTGGGTATTATCCGGATAACCTTCTTTGACAATCTCGCATATCCCCATAATTGCAAGCGGGTCTGAACTACTGTGATAAAAAAGTACTCCGTCTCCTTTCTTCATTTCATCCCTGATAAAATTTCTTGCCTGATAATTTCTAATACCGTCCCAAGAAGTTGTTTGATTCTTGCTTTTCTTCAAATCATTCCAGGAAAATTCGTCCGGGTCTGATTTGAAAAGCCAGTATTTTTTTGCCATTTCATTTACTCCTTATTAAAGTGTTCAACTAAACTTTCATTTTAATTGGTGAGATAGTTTTATAGATTGATAATAAAAATAAGTGAGAATATATTTCACTGCAAATTAAGACCAATAATGAAACATTTAAAGATATTATTAATAATAGCTTTTACAATTTCTATTTTTGCACAGTCGAAAGAAGGATTTCAGATTGCTAGGCTAAAGTATAGCGGTGGCGGTGATTGGTATAATGACCAATCCTCTGAGGTTAATCTTCTGAACTTTGTACAACAACACACAAATATTAAAGTGGATGCTGAGTATAAATTTGTTGATTTAGCGTCTGATGAAATTTTTTCTTATCCATTTTTATTTATGACCGGTCACGGCAATGTTGTTTTTTCTGATGATGAAGTTTACAGGTTAAGAAGATATCTTGAGAATGGTGGATTTCTTTATATTGATGATGACTATGGACTTGATAAGGCGATTCGTCGTGAGATAAAAAAAGTTTTTCCTGCAGATAACTTTGTTGAAGTTCCTTATAATTACGGGCTTTATCATTCGTTTTATGATTTCAACAATGGTCCGCCTAAAACTCATGAGCACGATGGAAAACCAGCTCAGGGTTTTGGTATTTTTATAAATAACCGTTTAGCAGTTTATTATACTTATGAATCAAACCCAAGTGATGGTTGGTGCGATGCTTCAGTTCATAATGATCCTCCAGCAAAGAGAGAAGAAGCGTTAAAGTTTGGCACTAACCTCGTTGTTTGGGTATTGTCACAATAATATATGTCAAACGAATCTAAATATTTTTCAGAAGTAACCAAAAAGCTTGAAAGCTTTATTAGAAAAGAATACCTGCAGTGGATTCTTTTTGGAGTTCAGATTTTTGTAATTGCTGTATTAGCAAACTTTACATTCTATGCTTTCCTCGAACTGAAGTTTGCAATCAGTTCAAGTGCAAACTTCAGTTCGATTGTAAGAACAATTTTGTTTGTGCTTTTCATTTTGGTTTTACTAAGTCTCTTTTTCTTTCTTCTTATTAAGCCACTTAGAAAATATTTCGGTGCAATAAATCAGGAAACTTTCTTTGAAGCAGCCGAAAAAACTGGTAAACATTTTCCTGAAGTCAAAGACGAATTGCTGAACTCTATGCAGCTTGTTTCAGAGAATAATAAAAAAGGTCTGTACTCATATAATCTTATTGATGCTGCATTTAAGAATGTTTACAACCGGATAAAAAATTTAAATTTCCAGTCAATCATTAATTTTGAGCAGGCAAAAAAACTTATACCATACTTTGCGGGAATAACTTTTGTTTGTCTTGCTCTTCTAATATTCGTTCCCGGTATGAGAGCTGCATCATTTCGAATTATAAATTTTAATAAAGAATTTATTCCTCCTCCGAAATATACTTTTGAAGTTACTCCTGGTAATAAAGAGATAACTAAAGGTGATGATTTAAATATTTCTGTAAAAGTAAACGGACCAAAGCTTAAAGAAATTCTATTTGCAAAGAGAAATATTGAAGAAGCAAGTTTCACCAAACAAAAACTTTTACCTGATTCATCCGGAGTTTTCAATCTAAAAATGGACGCGGTAAAAAGTTCATTTAAATATTTTGCTGAAGCAGATGGTGTGAGCAGCGATTTATTTGAAATTAAGGTAATCGATAGACCGGTTGTAAAAACTCTTGACCTTGAAATTATTCCACCGGCATACTCGGGTATTCCAAAGACTGTTCAGAAGGATAATGGAAATGTTCAGGCTTTAGTTGGCAGCAGAGTAAAGTTGAATATTTCTTCAACTAAAAAGCTTAATGAAGCAAATCTTGAATTTTCAGATTCCACTAAAACCGGAATGAAAACTAATGAAGAATCGGCGGCTGGATTTTTTAATATAAAAAAGGATAACAGCTATAAAATTGCACTGATTGATGAGAATGGTAATGCAAATATTGCTCCCATAACATATGAAATTAAAGTAACTTACGATGCTTTCCCTGAAATTGAATTAGTTGCTCCCAATAAAAATGTAATGCTAGCAAACGATAATAGAGTTGCTCTTCTTGCAAAAACTTCTGATGATTACGGTTTCTCAAGACTGCATTTAAATTACAGACTTTCTTCATCTAAGTATGAACTACCTCAAGATAATTTTACTTCAGTTGAAATACCAATTAACAAATCACAGTTGGAACAGGATATTAGTTACATCTGGAATTGCACTCCCTTGAATCTTTCAGCTGATGATGTAGTTACTTATTATCTTGAAGTTTTTGATAATGATATTATCAGCGGACCAAAATCTGCAAGAACTCAATCTTTTACAATTCGTGTTCCTTCACTTAATGAAATTTTGAATAACGCAAATGAATTGCAGGCTCAGAGCGAAACTGAACTTGAAGAAACTTTGAAGGAAGCAGCGGATCTTAAAAAGAATTTAGAAGATATTTCAAATGAATTGAAGAAAGACGATCAAAAGTTAACCTGGGAAGAAAAGCAGAAGATTGAAAACGCAATGGATAAATATCAGGAACTTCAGAATAAAGTCGATAAAATAAATGATCAGATTGGTGATATGAAACAGAATCTTCAGGAGAATAATCTACTTTCTAAAGAGACGATGGAAAAATATATGGAACTGCAAAAATTAATGGATGAGATGACAAGCGATGAGATGAAAAAAGCGATGGAAAGACTTCAGAACTTATTTAGTGAAATGAACAGGAAAATGACTCAGGATGCACTTCAGGATTTCAAATTCGATGAAGAAAAAATTAATAAGAGTATTGAAAGAACACTTAATCTACTCAAGCGCATTCAGATTGAACAGAAAATGGATGAGCTGATAAAAAGGACTGAAAATTTAAAGGAACAACAGGAAAATCTTAAAGAGCAGACGAAGAAAAGTAATCCTTCAGACCAAAATGAAATGAATGACTTTAGTAAAAAACAGGATGAGATTACAAAGGATTTGAATAAGCTTGAAGAAGAGATGAAAAATTTACAGGAAAAAATGAGCGAAATATCTGGTATGCCAATGGAAGAGATGGAAAAATTAATGCAGGAATTTCAGCAGCAGCAAAATCAACAATTATCTGAGCAATCCTCGAGTCAGCTTAAGCAGTGTCAGATGCAAAATGCAAATCGTAAGCAGCAGCAGCTTTCTTCAAATATGAATCAGATGAATCAGATGATGCAGCAGCTTAAGAATTCTATGCAGCAGCAAAATCAGATGCAGACTTTTACCGATATGATGAAAATTCTTGACAATATTATTTCTCTATCTAAAGATCAGGAAGATTTAAAAAGTGAATCTGAGCAGCTTGAACCAAATTCCTCTGAGTTTGATAAACTTGCGGAGAAAGAAAAAAATCTTTCAAACAATTTGAACAATATAATGCAGGAGATGTCCGACTTATCGCAAAAAACTTTTGCTATCAGTCCGGAAATGGGAAAATCTTTAGGAGATGCAAAGAGACAAATGGAGATGTCGATAGAATCAATGAAAGGCAGAAATGGAATGATGAGTTCAAACCAGCAAGGTGAAGCTATGAAATCATTGAATGAGTCGGCGTTAATGATGAAGAATTCAATGGAAGCAATGATGCAGGGTGGAAGTCAGGGAGGAATGATGTCATTGATGCAGCAACTCCAGCAAATGTCCGGTCAGCAAATGAATTTGAATAATCTTACTCAAATGTTACAGCAAATGAAGCAAGGTGGGTTATCACCTCAACAGCAAGCCCAGATGCAGCGACTTGGACAGCAGCAGGAGTTAATCAAAAAATCTTTGGATCAGCTAAACCAGGAAGCAAAAGTATCAGGACAATCAAAAAAACTTCCGGTTGATCTGGATGAAATTGCTAAAAAAATGCAGGAAGTTATTACGGATTTACGGGGAGAAAAATTGGATGATAATTTGGTTCAGAAGCAGGAACATATACTTAATAAATTACTTGATGCACAGAAATCAATTAATGAAAGGGATTACGAAAAGCAAAGAGAATCACGATCCGGACAAACTGTTTTAAGAGACTCACCTCAGGAACTGGATTTAACAAAACAATCATCCCAAAATAAAATTCGCGACGAGTTGAATAAAGCCGTTAAAGAAGGTTATTTGCGGGATTATGAGGATTTGATAAGAAAGTATTATGAAGCTTTACAAGAACAGAAAGTAAATAGCGAAAAATAATTATCACCTTCCTTAGAGATTCATTTTTATATTCGAATAAAAAATTTCATTTTTAAATTATTTTTATTTCATTTGTGCATATTTTTGAGTAATTGAATCTGCTTTTATGAATGAACTAATTGAAAATACACTAAATATTATTTCCAAAATCTGTAATTGTAAACAGGGTTATCTACTTCAGATTACAGATCAGGGTTTTGAAGTTCTTAGTGTTTGGGGAGCCCGGGCAGAAAATTATACCACACTGAATAATCTGCTCTTTAAAATGTGTAAAACTAAAGGCGTTGATACAGAGCAGGTTGTAAACCTACCGTCAATCACCAAAGAATTAAAATCGCTTTCTCTATCCTCACTTTATATCAAAGAAATTTTATTGCTTTCTGAAAGAAATGTATGCGTTTATATTTTGTTATTTCCTGATGGTGAAGATGCATTCAAAAATGAAGATCAGGATAAATTTCTTTCAATCTTATCGATACTCAGTCGTCAAATTAAAAAATGGATTGATGAACCGATAGAACTTACAAAAATGTCATCATCTGATAGAGTAGCATTGAAATTTGAAAGCTCCTTCGGTGAACGGGAAGATCGGTTTAAACAAATTCTTGAAACAACACCTGATATTATTTTTATTCTGGATAAATCGGGTAAAATTTCACTGGTTAATGATGTTGCAAAAGATTTTTTTGAATGCTCATCTGAGGAGTTGAAGGGAAAATATTTTTTTGAGCTTGTAGATAAAGCTGATTTACCGATTATGACTTCTTCGTTAAACCTGACTCTGGTGGAAAATAAAAGTATAAGAATTGAAATTAAATTATGCTCAAAATCAGGCAGAACCGGTTTGTTCGAACTTAGCCTGAAAAAAATAATTAAAAATGGAAAGGTGACTGGCTTACTTGGAATTGGCAAAGATTTAACAGAGAAGATGCAATATGAAGCTGAATTGAAAAAACTCAGACCAAAATTAATAGAATTAAACAGATTGCTTGCATTAGAAAGAGCCAGAGTTGAACCGCAAAAATCTGTGATTGAAGAACTTAATCGTCTTAAGTACGATTTTATTTCAGGATTGTCACATGAATTCAGATCTACTCTTGCATCTATAATTGGTTTTTCTGAAACTATTGAGTCGGATCCGGAGCTTCCTGAATCTATGAAAAAAGAGTTCAACAGAATTATTATCAGAGAAGGAAAGAGACTGGCA
>JARRKF010000133.1:7089-11029 GCA_037388405.1 Ignavibacteriaceae bacterium
AATTGAAATAAATTTTGAACATCCTGAAGAATAGATTTATGTAGAAGCAGATGAAGTTAATCTGAATCGTGCCATAAATGCTCTGATTAATAATGCAATAAGATTTACAGGTGAATCAGGAAGAGTAAAAGTAATTGTAAATAATCTTTTAAATGAGGTTGAAATAACAATTAGCGATACCGGAATTGGTATCCCCGAAAACGATCAACCCTATTTATTTCAAAGATTTTTCAGTGTTAGACGCCGTTTAAGTGATATACCAAGTCTTGGAGTTGGCTTGGTTTTTGTGAAACAAATAATCGATTCGCATAAAGGTTTAATTACCGTTCAAAGCGATGTTGGTAGTGGTACTACTTTTACGGTAAAATTGCCTAAAAGAAGTAAAATTGAAAAAAATGAGGTAAAAATTGAATAAACTCATATTTATTGTTGATGATGAACAATCAATTTCCAAATTGCTTTCCTTCTGGGTCAAGAACAAGTGGGGATATGATGTGGAAGTATTTGGAAATGGAGAGTCAATGTTGAAGAAATTGAGTATGAGACCCGATCTTGTTTTACTTGATATTATGCTTCCCGGTCTTGATGGAATGGAAACACTAAAAAGAATAAAGCAGATGGATGAAAATCTTCCAGTAATTATGCTTTCTGCACAAGGCAGGATTGATGTTGCAGTTGACTCTCTAAAGTACGGTGCATACGATTATTTTTCAAAACCTATCGATCAGCAAAAGCTTGAACTTGCTATAAAAAATGCAATTCGCAATTATGATCTTGTTAAGGAAATTCAAAATCTTAAAGAGAATGTAAAGAAGGAATATAGTTTTGATAATATAATTTCTGCCGACGGTAAAATGCAGGATGTTTTTAGGTTAGTTTCGAGAGTTCTGGATAACGACATTACAGTTTTAATTTATGGAGAAAGTGGAACCGGAAAAGAACTTATTGCGCGTGCAATCCATTATAATGGAAGACGAAAAGATAAACCTTTCGTAGTTGTTAATTGTGCATCAATTCCTAGGGAGCTTTTGGAAAGTGAATTATTTGGTCACGAAAAAGGTTCATTCACAGGTGCTCACCAGAGAAAGCTTGGTAAATTTGAAATGGCTAAAGATGGTACTATCTTTCTTGATGAAGTCGGTGAGCTTGAAATGCTTCTTCAGGCAAAACTTTTAAGAGTAATTCAACAGAAAGAATTTGAGCGAGTTGGTGGAACGGAATTAATAAAAACTAATGTTCGCATAATTTCAGCTACAAACCGAGATTTAAAACACGCCGTTGAAAATAAACAGTTCCGAGAAGATCTGTTTTACAGGTTAAACTCTTTCCCGATTTCTATTCCTCCGTTAAGACAAAGAAGAGCGGATATACTTGTACTCACTGAATTCTTTATAGAGGAATTTAATAAAAAACTTCAGCGTAATGTAAAAGGATTTTCGAAGAAGGCATTAAAATTAATTTATGAATATGATTGGCCCGGTAATGTTAGAGAAATGGAAAATACAATTGAAAGATGTATGATAATTTCTGATAGAGACCAACTTGATGTTGATGACCTTCCTGTACACATAAGAGCTTCCGATTCTTCTGCCAATATCGATCAGCAAAGTGTTTTATTCACTGACGATACTGTTATTCCATTCGAAAAGATAAAAGAAAAATCCATCAGGCATGCGCTTCAAGTTACAGGCGGCAATATTGTGGAGGCTGCAAGAAAATTACAGCTCGGCAGGGCTACTATCTATCGCCTTATGGAAAAATATGGAATCAGTAACTGAGTTTCTTTTAGGACTCTTCGATTTTCTGTTCCTCATTCTCTACATGGAATTATTATTCTGTTTTGAACCGAGTAAGAATTTTTCTTCAATTTATCATATAAATAATTATTACAGGTTCGGTATCAAATGAGCAATAACGGTAAAAAATCTGTACTTGTAATTGATGATGATGTAATTATCCGTAAGCTCATCTCGCACCATCTGTTACTTAACGACTTTAAAGTTTACCTTGCAGCAAGTTCTGATGAGGGGTTTGACCAACTTTACAATAATAATATAGATCTGGTTCTTTGTGATGTAATAATGGAGGAAATGGATGGATTCACTTTTTGTCAGTTAGTTCGTGAGAAAAAGGAATACCGCTCAATACCTTTCGTTTTTGTAACAGCTAAAAATACCTATGAAGATAAATCTAAAGCTCTTGAAGTTGGTGGTGATGATTTTATTACGAAGCCTTTTAATGTTGAAGAGCTGATCCTCAAGGTTAAATCTTTAATGCGAAGATCAGAGATTTACCGAATTTACGGAACAAGAAAGGAGCTTGAAGGTTTATTTTCCAACAAAACTCCTAAAGTTATTGTTGTAGATGATGATGAAGCAACATTGAAAATTTATCAGGCAGGTCTTCATCAGAATGGAATTGAGTGCAGGATTGCAACTAATGCTTCTGACGCATTAAAGCTGATTAAATCATTCACTCCCGATTTAATTGTAGCTGATATAATCATGCCTGACGTCGATGGCTTTGAATTTCGTGAGTTACTTTTAAAAGATTCAGATTTATCTTCAATCCCTTTTGTTTTTTTAAGTAAAAAACAAACAGAAGAGGATGTCCTTGAAGGATTCGGAAGAGATATCACTGATTATATTGCTAAGGATCAGGGACCAAAAATAATTGTTGCAAAAATCTCTTCACTAATAAAAAGTCTAACAAAGGAAAGACGCAAGGTTCTTTCAGAGCTGCACGATGCATCTGATTCATTCAGAACGAGTATGGTTCCAAACAGCTTTCCTGAATTTGAAAATTTTTCAATCAAGTACTGGCATATTCCTTTCACAGGAATTCCTGGTGGTGATTTTATTGATCATTTTCTTCTTGATAAAGATCATTTAGCAGTTGTACTTGGAGATGTTATGGGAAAGAAATGGGGAGCCTGGTATTTTGCTTATGCTTATGCTGGTTATATAAGAAGTGCAATCCATTCAATAATTGAAGAAGGAGATATTTCTTCTCCGGGAAAAATCATAAGCAAGGTTAACAAATTAGTTTATCAGGACTCTAAAATTTCAGAAGTTTTTTCTACTCTCTCGGTAGTTATAATCAATAAAAAAGATATGACTTTGAAATATTCCGGGGCAGGTGACATGCCGATGTTTTACAAAAACAAATCTACTGGAGAAATAAAGAGAACAGATTCAAAAGGTCTTTTATTGGGATATAATATTATAAGGATGCTGAATTGCAAATGACTTCGGGTGATACTGTACTTATGACGACTGATGGTGTAATTGATTGCCGTGATAAAGATGGAAATCAATTTGGTCTGGGAAAATTAGTTAAGACCCTCCAGAAAGAAGATTTTAATGATTCGCCGTTAAGTGTTTTGAAGGAAGATGTGATGAATTTTAACCAGGAAAAGTTTGATGATGATGTTAGCGTTATTACAATTTCAAAGAACTAACTGTTTCATCAAGTCCTTAAATTACAATCAGCAAAAGATCATTCCGAATGATTCTCTTCAGTTGTTTGAAGTTTTTCAGCTCTGTCAGCAATCTTTAGTTGCTCAATCAGCTCACCAATATGACCTTCCATAATATTAGAGAGATTATAAAGTGTTAATCCAATTCGATGGTCGGTGACACGGTTCTGAGGGAAATTATAAGTACGAATTTAGTCACTTCTATCACCGCTTCTGACCATTGATTTTCTTTGGGCAGAAATTTCATCGTTCTGCTTTTTTAATTCTAAGTCATACAGCCTGGCTTTCAAAACCTTCATTGCTTTCTGTCTGTTCTTTAGTTGCGATCTTTCATCCTGACATTGCACAACTATTTTGGTTGGTAGGTGAGTAATTCTAACAGCAGTTTCGACTTTATTCACATTCTGACCACCGGCACCTCCCGAACGATAAATATCAATTTTTAAATCATTCGGATTAATT
>JARRKF010000134.1:0-9430 GCA_037388405.1 Ignavibacteriaceae bacterium
TTTTTAACCTGATCACCTTCAACTACACCAAGGTAAACTAATCTTCCTGTTCCTTTGGAAGCGATTGCTGCCTTTCTTTGAGCAACAACGTAACCGCTTGCGGTTAAAATCGCATTCGATTTTGCAGGTGATTGTTTAACAACTGTGGTTAATTTCACTTCAACTGAAGAACTTGAAAAAGAACCAATTACAAAGTAACCGCCAATCAATACAATGACTAAAGCGATTATATAGTAAATAAGCTTCGAATTGCTCTTAGGGTTATTAATTGAACGATCAATCTTTAATGAAGAAAGATCGGCATTTTTAGAATCCATACTAAAAATTTGAAATTTGTCGGGAAAACTTAACTAAGTGCTTTACTAAAACAAATAGTAATTGTATTAGCTAACACTGACTTAATAAACAATTTACGTCTTGGAAAGGTTCGTTTTTATTCCTCTAAAGTGGAAAGATTTCCGGGATCGACACCCAAGGCTTTCGCTTTTAGAACTCTTCGCATAATTTTTCCACTTCTGGTTTTAGGAAGCGATTCAACTATTTCTATATGTTCAGGTTTAGCAATTGGACCGACTTCGTGACCAACGTGCTGCCTTAATTCCTCAATTAATTGATCACTTTTTTGATAACCTGATTTCAGTATTACAAAGGTGTGTATTGCATTTCCTTTTACTTCATGAGGAAGTCCAATAGCCGCAGCTTCCGCAACTGAAGGATGACTAACCAATGCACTTTCAATTTCCGCAGTACCTAAACGATAGCCTGAAACTTTAATTACATCATCCACTCTTCCGATAACCCAGTAATAGCCATCTTCATCTCTTCTTGCAGAATCACCGGTTAAGTACATGCCGGGATACTTGCTCCAATATTGTTGCACATATCTGTCAGGATCATTCCAGATTGTCCTCAACATTGAAGGCCAGGGAGTTTTGATTACAAGATAACCTTCGTCATTATCCTTTACTGATTTACCTTCTTCATCAACAATATCCATTTTAAGACCGGGAAATGGTTTGGTGCCCGAACCGGGTTTAAGAGGAATGCAAGGTACAGGAGTTATCATAAACATCCCGGTTTCAGTTTGCCACCAGGTATCCATTATCGGGCATCGCTCACCGCCAATAACTTTATGATACCATTTCCATGCCTCAGGATTAATTGGTTCACCAACACTTCCTAATAATCTTAAGGAAGAAAGATTGTGTCTTTTAACCCAGGCATCACCATATCTCATAAAACCTCTTATTGCAGTCGGTGCAGTATAAAGAATATTGATTCCATATTTTTCAATCATTCCCCACCAGCGACTTGGATAAGGATAAGTTGGTGCACCTTCATACATAAATGATGTTGCACCATTTAACAACGGACCATAAACAATGTAGCTGTGCCCGGTTACCCAACCGGGATCTGCAGCACACCAGAAACGATCTTCTTCATGAATATCAAAAACATATTTTAAACTTGTATAAGTGCCAACCATATATCCACCGTGTGTATGCAGTATTGCTTTTGGCTTTCCGGTTGTACCTGAAGTGTAAAGCAGGTAAAGTGGATCTTCAGCATCCATAACTTCAATATCGCAAGAGTTACTTGCTATTGGTAAAGACATTAGATCGTGGTACCACATATCTCTGCCAAATTCCATATTTACCGGATGACCAGTTCTTTTAACTACTAAAACGCTTTCGACTGTAGCAGCACGCTGTAGTGCTTCATCAGCGATCTTTTTTAACTCAACAATTTTTCCTCTCTGATATGCACCATCGGCAACGATTAAAACTTTGGATTGGCTGTCCTCTAATCTTTCATGCAAAGCCTCAACAGAAAAACCTCCGTAGACAACTGAATGTATAGCACCAATTCTTGCACAAGCAAGCATTGCTGTTACTATCTCAGGAATTCTTCCCATATAAATGGTAACTCTGTCACCTTTTTTCACTCCAAGGCTTTTTAAAACATTTGCAAAGCGGCAGGTCTCTCTTCTCAAAGCAAAATAAGATAGCGATCTGAAGTCACCGTTCTCTCCTTCCCAGATCAAAGCAACTTTATTTCTTCTGAAGGTCTCGCAATGAACATCAAGACAGTTATACGCTATGTTGGTTTTGCCGTTAATAAACCATTTATAAAATGGTTTTCTGGAATCATCTAAAACTTTATCCCATTTCTCAAACCAATGAAGATTATTTGCTTCACTTTCCCAAAATCCCAAATAATCTTTTTCAGCAAAATCATACAGGTGCTCACATTTAGCATGAGCATTTTTTATGATTTCTTCTGAAGGATAATAGACTTCACCGGTAAATTTCTTTTCTGACATCCAAACCTCACTAAAGTTTTAAATGATTAATAGAAGGATAATTTCCAATTTACAAATTATTAAAATGGTGTAAATGAACTTGAATTGTGTGTTAAATTAAAAGAAGATTGTTTTATAAACAATAACTAATTCAAAAATGAATAAAAATTATTTTTATGAATCGAGTATTTTCTTGAATCAGTACTTGTGTCCTCCTGCCTCATTTTCCGATGAATCGTCTTTCTTCTCCTGAGATTTTATCCATTCTTTTATAACGCTGACTTTGTTGTCATCAAGCTTGGCAGATGGATGCATTAATTTATAAGTAGCCAACGGCATATCACCTTCTTCAACCATTTCAGCAACACCATCTAATTTCTTTTCTCTTCTTTTCTCGTCATACTTATTCCATTCAGTAAAATTTAAATGCTGTCTTCCTTCAGAAACATCACCTGCAATAAAAAATGAAACTGGTGCAACATAAGAATACCAGGGCCAATCTGTTTTATTCGAATGACAATCATAACAGGAAGTCTGAAGTATACTCAAAACATTTTTAGGTGCTTCGATTTCTTCTGTGACTGGTGGATTTGTTCTATCCACTGGAATAAATTGAATTCCGACTAAAATTACAACAACTGCAATTAAAATTTTCTTATACATTAATTTGCCTCTTTTTTGAATGGGTAAATAACAATAACGGTTGTATGAAAATTGATTTTATCATACAATTATACATCGATACAATTATTCATTAATTAACTTTCGGTCCTGCTGCTATAATTTCTTTATCTGTATCAGCTTCGTACTCTTTAAAATTATTAACAAACATGCCTGCAAGCTTTTTAGCCATTTCATCATAGGCATTTTTATCTTTCCACGTATTTTTCGGATTTAATACTTCAGAAGGAACACCCTCGCAGGACTTTGGAAACTTTAAATTAAATATCGGATCGGTTTCATATTCAACATTTTCAAGTTTTCCATCTAAAGCTGCGTTAAGCATAGCACGAGTATACTGAATCTTCATTCTGTTTCCAATTCCATAAGGTCCACCGGTCCAACCTGTGTTAACAAGCCAGCATTTTACTTTGTGTTTTTTGATTTTGTCGCCTAAAAGTTTTGCATAAACAGTTGGATGCCAGACCATAAATGGTGCACCAAAACAGGTACTGAAAGTTGCTTTTGGTTCTGTAACTCCTTTTTCAGTTCCGGCAACTTTTGCAGTGTACCCGGAGATGAAATGATACATTGCCTGCTCAGTTGTAAGTTTTGAAATTGGAGGAAGAACTCCAAATGCATCTGCCGTAAGCATAATAATATTTTCAGGATGACCGGCTTTTCCTTCTTCAATAATATTTTTAATGTGAGTGATAGGATAAGCAGCCCTTGTATTTTCTGTGAAAGTGTCATCGTCCAGATCAATTCTTCTGGTTTGTGCGTCAATCTGGACATTTTCTAATATTGTTCCGAATTTTCTTGTCGTATCGTAGATATCAGGTTCAGCTTCTTCTGATAATCTGATTACTTTTGCATAACATCCTCCCTCATAATTAAAAACACTATCTTCGCTCCAGCCGTGTTCATCATCACCGATCAGCTTTCTTGTTGGATCCGCTGATAAAGTAGTTTTACCCGTTCCGGATAATCCGAAGAATAAGGCAACGTCTCCTCTTTCTCCAACATTTGCTGAACAGTGCATAGACATAACATTCTGTTTCGGCATCTCGTAATTAAGAATAGTGAATATAGATTTCTTAATTTCCCCGGCATAACTTGTTCCACCAATTAAAACAATCTTTACATTAAAATTGATTACAACAAAAACTTCAGAATTAGTTCCGTCATTTTGTGGATTTGCATGAAAGTTTGGCATTTGAATTACTGTAAACTTTGGATTATGACTTTCTAACTGTGAAGCATCAGCATATCTTCTGAACATATTTCGGGCAAACAAATTGTGCCAGGCTGTTTCTGTTACTACTCTTATCGGAAACCGATATTCGTCATCTGCACACACAAAACAATCTTCCACATAAAGATCTTTGCCCTGAATGTATGCCATCATCTTAGCAAAAAGTCTGCTGTATTGTTCAATTGTCATTGATTTGTTCACTTTCCCCCACCAAATATTCTTTTCGCTTGAAGAACCCTTTGCTTCAATTTCTTTTATGACTTTATCTTTAAGTATCATTTAAAACTCCTTTTTTCTTTTATATAATTATTTTCTTTAAAGAAACCAAATTGATTTGGTTAAAGAATATTTGAAAAATCATATTCAATAGCTTCTTCACAATAAAAAGGTTCACCGTAAATTTTTCCAATTTGAAAACCATAAAATCTTGCCCGAGCTTCAATATAATCAATAAACTCCGGTCTGCTAATAAAAGTTTCGTTTCTTTTTAATTCAGGATTATGAAACTGACTTTTAAATGAAAGAACAGCTTTCATTTTAGTCTCAAAATAATTTGATATATCTACAATCATTGATGGAATAAAAAGATATGTTTGCATATAATAAAATATTTTATTTGGTCTGAAAGGAGGCTGAGATTTTCCATTATAAGCTGTTGAGAATTTTTCAAGACCAGATTTAAATACTGCTCTTTTTATTAATGCACTCGCATCGATATGATCAGGATGCCTGTCATTAAAATAAGGAGCAAAAACAATTTTTGGTTTAGTGTTTCTTAAATGAGTAACAACTGATTTTAGTGATTTAGGACTGATTGAAATATCTCCGTCCGGTAGCTCAAGATTCTCACGCATCTTTAGTTTTAATGCTTTTGTTGCTGCCACTGTTTCTTTAGCACGAATTTTTGTGTTACCTCTAGTACTCATTTCACCTTTTGTTAAATCAATAATACCTACTTTAAATCCATTATCAACAAAACGTGCAATAGTTCCGCCCATTGAAAGTTCTGCATCATCAGGGTGTGCTGCAAAAACCAATACATCCAGATTCATTTTACCATCCAATTTTTATTCATAAGATTAGATATGACTTACGTCAAATATATGTTTAGTTATTTAACCTTCAAAAATTCAAAGGCTTGTAATCCCTTCATTTTATAACCAAAATAATTGTTTCGATTAATTTTTTACGTATTTGCAAATATTTGTTTTTTATCAACTAATGTTTAATTTCGAATTAACTCATTTCAAATCCAATTTTTAATCAACTAAGGAGCTCTAATGAAATATTTCTCAACGATCTTATTTCTCTGTGTGTTTGCAATATCAGGATTTGCTCAATCCTATCACTGGGTTTTAAAAAGATCAGGAAGTAGTTTGGGTGGTCCAATAGATTATGATCAATTCGATCATTCAATTGTCTACTACGGCTCCAACAATGTAGTTTACAAAAGCACAGATAAAGGCGAAACATTTACACTGGCCGGAACATCGATACCGGGTGCATCAGAAGTTAAATGTGTTCTACTTGATGATTATAATCCCGGAACTTTTTTAGTTGCGGTTGAATCATCTCCAAACGATAAAATTTATAAAACAACTAATGACGGCATAACTTGGACTTTAACGCTTGATGAAGGTCAGATGTCTTACTTCGGAATTCCTGTAACACAAGATCCTTCGCATCCAAATGATATTTACACAATGACAAATACTAACTTCAAAAAGTCAACTGATTTTGGAAGCACCTGGACAACTATTTCAAGCAGTTTCGGTCCGTCAAGTGCTCCTTGTGATATTGAAGTATTTCCTGATACCAGCGTTATTTTAATTGGTGATAACGGAACAGGAATTTTTAAAAGTACAGATTACGGTTTGACATGGTCACAGAAGTATTATACTAGCGGAGAAATACCAACTATCTCTGTTGACTTCACTCATCCCGGAATTGCATGGGCAACAAAATGGAGCGGTGGTGGCGGTTTGTTAAAATCAACAGATTATGGCGAAACATGGACTCTGCAACCTGGTTTTACCGGAATAAGTATGTGGGGTGTTTATGTTCAGCCAACAGATGGCAATGTGGTTATAACTAATAGTTACTCTACTTCTCCGGGAAGTTGGAGGTCGGTAAATGGTGGACAAACCTGGACAGCGATTACAATTCCTTCTGCTGGATATCAAGTTGTTTCTGTTGACTCTATGACTCAATATGCTGCTCAAAGCAGTGGATTTTACAAACTGGATGCACCATGGTTTGTTCCAGTTGAATTGACTAATTACTCTGCATCTCTGGTAAATAAAGATATAATCTTGAACTGGACAACAGCAACTGAATTAAACAATAAAGGGTTTGAAATAGAACAAAGTTTTGATAACAAAAATTTTAATACTGTTGGATTTGTTCCCGGATTTGGAACAACTACAGAATCAAAATCTTATTCATTCAAAGTCTCCGATGCACCAACAGGAGCTCAATATTACAGATTGAAACAAATAGATTTTGATGGAACTTTTACATTATATAATTCTGTTGAAGTCGATGGTCCAGTTATAAGAGAATTTGCTCTTTATCAAAATCATCCTAATCCATTTAATCCATCAACAATTATTTCGTTTTCAATTCCTGTTGAATCGAACGTAAGTATTAAATTGTTTAACATACTTGGTCAACAGGTTGCAACGATTGCTAGTACGGATTTTCAGGCTGGAAATCATAAAATTGATTTTGATGCCGGGAATCTTTCAACCGGAACATACATTTACACCATTGAAGCCAGAGGTATTGATGGAAAGAATTTCAATTCGACAAAAAAGATGTTATTATTGAAATAGCTGGTTTTGATTTAAATAATCACTTAAATTTTGGGAGTACTTCTTCCGTTCAAAGCAGATTAGAAGAGGTACTCCTAAATTTTTAATTAAACCATGAAAAAATCAAAACGAATAATTCGTTATTGGAAAGTAGGAAGACTTTTACACTTCGTAGCAGCTCTTGCTTTTGTGATTGCTGTGTTTTCATTTAGCACATTAATAAATATTGACTTTTATTCCGATAATTTTTCATGGACTATCTGGTTAACTATTTTTATAATATTTTTTAACATGAGCATACTTGCCGAATTAGATGGCTACTCAAGGTTTCAGAATTATAAACAGGTAAAAGACCAACTCTATTTTAATGGATTTCAGCGTAGAATTCTAAAACCACTAATGATAAGCAGCTGTCAACGAGAATCTGCTTTGTTGGCTGGAAAAGAGTTGGGATTTTACGGCGATGTCAAACAGTATTTTTATGAAAATGGTTACAGGTGGTATCATATACTTCCCGATTTTATTTTTAAGAACCCGCTTTTCTTTTTTACAAATTATTTCTGGCGCACTACTTTTTTTGCACCATATTATTCTCATAAAGTCAGTTATGATAAAATTGAAGAACTGAAATTTTCTCATCAAAAATTTTATAATGAAAATTATTCTTAGAAGGAACTTTAAATGAAAATAAACTTTTTACTTATAATAGTTTTTGTATCTATAATAATTTATGCGAACATAGATTATGAACACGGAATTGTTGGTCATACTAAAAGAGATGGAGATCCCGGGTGCCTTTGTCACAGTATAACACCAACAAATTCTGTAATTGTTTGGATTGAAGGACCTGACACTATATTCACTAATGATTCGGCTTATTACAAAATTCTAATGACTGGTGGACCTGCGGTTGCTGGTGGATTTGATTTAGCCAGTTATTTTGGCATTCTCGAATCAACCGATACACTCACACACATTATTTCAGGCGAATTAACTCATACAGATCCAAACCCGTTTACTAATGATACGGTAGCATGGAATTTTTTATACATTGCTCCTGATAGTATTGTAACAGATACTTTGTACTCAGTTGCAAATAGTGTAAATGGGAATGGTACACCTGCAAACGATGAGTGGAATTTTGGCGACAATTTTGTTGTCCACGTTATGGACGAACCGGTAAATGTTGAAACCAAAAACCAGGCTCCGGATGGATTCGTACTTTATCAAAATTTTCCAAACCCGTTTAATCCGACAACTAAATTGTCATTTGTCATTGGTCATCCATCATTTGTAGAACTAAAAGTTTTTGATATTCTTGGAAATGAAGTTTCTACCCTCGTTAATGAGGAAAAATTCGCTGGAGAATATGAAGTTGAGTTTAATGCTGCAGGTTTAGCAAGCGGAATTTATTTGTATAAACTAAAGACTCTAAATTTTACCGAAACGAGAAAAATGCTGCTCTTAAAATAAGATAAGACTTTTATTCTTTAATGAGATGCTTGCCAGATTTTATATAAGGTTCAAGCTGTTCGAAAATAAAATGATTCCAGACACTCTCCACAATTTGTGGAACACCTTCATCCACTTCCCCGGCAGCATGCACTGAAACTTGGAATAAAGTTGAAATTATTGCAAAAGAAATTACAATCAGAAACAAAATTGTTAGTCTAAAACTCATAACAAACCTCATTTTATTATTATTCAGTTTTTTTATTATTGTCTCTAATTAAAGCTATTACCAGATCTCCTGATTCCGGTTCAATCGGATTTTCCATCGTTGAAACGAATAGTTTATTGTTTTCATCAATTAAAAAGAACGGAATAAGATTTTCCTGATAATGCTTTTTCATATCTGCATACTTAAACGAATCAGAAATTTTAGTTGATTTAAGTGTCCATCCACTCTGAAACAAAGAATTCAAATGATAATAGTTCATTCCCTCACCAAAGAGAAAACGCGCCCGTAAATGTTTTGGGGAATAATCTACTTCTTTACCGGATTTTTCACTCAATGGCGGCAACTGATACATCTCGCCTCTTTCGAATGCTTCAGATAAGTGTAAAGATGCAAGTGAATTTGCTTCATCATTTGGTGTAAGGGCCATTAATCTTCCAATTCCATCAAGGTCAAGTTCATCGGCAATATGTTCAGAGAGAATTGTACCAAGGTAAGCGGGTAAGCCTTCCAATCTTGCTTCTTTTATATTCGATCTGTTTGTATCGACCATTATAACATTAAATCCTTTTTCTTTAATTACCTTTGCAATAGATCTTGCCCAGGAATGCGCACCAACAAACAAGATACCTTGCGGTTTTGATTGATCTACCTTAAGTAATTTAGCTACAGGATATGATGTTAATCCATAAACTGTTACTGTTTCTACGATAACAAGAAAA
>JARRKF010000135.1:0-4490 GCA_037388405.1 Ignavibacteriaceae bacterium
CTTTGACATCAATCCAGACCAAGGATATGGTAGTTTCTTCAATTATTATTCTTAATGCATCTTCTAGAGTTGGGATGACTTCACCATAATACAATCTACCAAAAGCATGAATCTGATCAATATCAAAATTCTCAACTTTGCCCAGCAAATATGTACCCTTAACTGTACGTGGTGAGAAAGTATCATCATGAAATAGAATAATTTTTCCATCTCTGGTTTTTTTAACATCTATCTCAACACCAGTAGCTCCTAAAATTTCAGAATATTTAATCATTTCAATACTGTTTTCAGAAACTCCTAATCTTTCAGCATTACGCCCTCCACCTCGATGCCCTATTATTTGGAACCTTTTTGTTGTGTCATTTTGTTGGTAAAGGTTACGTATTCGGCTGAATTTAATTTTATTTCCTGAAGAAGTAGTACCGTTAAATATTATTGATGCTGGAGTGTTACCCGAAAGCAGTTCAATTCCACCATCAGAGGGTAGAATTTTTAAATTGATTTTTGTTCCCGATCCTGAACGCACAATTCTTATGTAGCCTACAAATGTAGGGGTTGAATCTTCAATAGAACTGCATTTATTTTCTGAATATACAACATCGTGAATTGAATATAGACACCATCTATCACTGATCCATTTACCAACGATTTCATCTCCGAGCAAATCCTTACCATCTTGAACTTGATATATTCCGTTCATAATTAATTTTACGCTATCTTCTAATGGAACAGACCTAACATTAATACTATCTAGAACAAAGTTAAAATCAGGGACTGTTGGTAGATCACTAAGACAGGAAATTATAGTTAATGGTATTAATATCAATAGTTTTTTCATGGCTAGTATCTGAAAATTTCAAATCGTATGAATAATGAAGGATTAAAAGACAATATTCCTCTATAACTTAGATAGAGTACCCTTAGTTCAGGACCAATATAAATATTATCGTTTAGTGAAAAGAGATAAGAGCCTAAAAAAGTCATTCCCAACTCAAATCTTCTGCCCTGCGCTTCAGAACCATACTTGATTGTACTTATCATAAGGTAAGGTCCCATTCCAAGGCCGAACTCAAATCTTTTGCTCTGCATAGAAACTACCAGTTGTAATGGGACCGCTGATAAAACAGCAGAAGCTAATTCATTACCATTAACTACAAATTCGTCTTTAGCTATTTGACAATAGCCGGTCATGATTCCCACGGAAAGCAGACGAGCAGGATGCCACATACCTCTTACAAAGAAACCAAATCCCAAAGTGATATTGTCATCACCTCCAGGATAACGTACCTCGTCGAATGAACTTACCAGAGAACTTACAGTTGTTGTTATTTCGAATTGGTATATAGAATCAGGCTCTGTTTGAGCAGAAATATTGATATAAAAAAATAATAATATGATGGTAACTAATTTCATAATTGAAATCCGAAAAAGAATTCAGGAACAAATAAGTATTCATCAATTGTATTAAACAATAACCATGACTGATAAGGAGTTCGTGAATAGGTTAAGCTTAGTCCTATAGATATATGCGTACTTTTAAGAAATGGTTGTTCAACTGCAAGAGTGCAGAATATATCGTTAATAGTTTTCTCGGGTCCACGAGTTCTTAGATCACTAACTTTGCTCACACTTTTGAATATATATGAAAATGCCCAGGACATCGAAATGGAGAACCTATCAAAACGATAGCCAAGTCTTAAAATAGGTAAATAATAAAAAGCGTACGCAGCGTTGTCATCAAACTGACCGTCTATCGATATATGACCACCAAATCCACCCAAATGACTAGCTATCCCAATGCTGAAATTATCTTCGTTAATATTCCATTGAATTCCAAGATGTAATAAGTTCGTAAAGTAGTTTGTAGAAAATGAACCTACAGCTGAAACATTTGGGACGATACCTCGCTTGTATTGCAGATCAACGGCTGGGGTAGGATATTCATCTTCCACTACAGAAGTGGGAAGCAAAGTGAAAGATCCCCCAAGTTGTAAAATAGAAGCACCAACTTCTTGTGGATATGGCTCATAAAAATAATTAATCTGAGTCGTATCCTGAGAATCACCTTCCACCTGAGCATTTAGAGGAAGCGAAATAATAATTGAACAGACTATAAAGTAGTAAATCATCCTACTCCTTCAGATCTGTTTTTATAATATTAAATTATAGAGATTAAAGCTTCACATTTAGAGAGGCTTAACTATATTATCTATTTTACTAAAACCATCTTTTTAAGTAAGGCTTTAATCAAAGATTCAATGTGTTTTTCTTGAGAAAAATATTCAGTTCCTTTTTTTATGCGATGCACTTCCAGGCTTTCTAACAGCTTTATCATTTTTAATATTGCTTGTGGTATCAGATTTTATTTCATAGTTTCCCGTTGTTTCTGGAATTAGTGAAAGGTATTTGCTTACTTCTTCAAATTCAGGCTCCAGCTCGAGTGTTCTTATAAAGCTTTTTCTTGCAGCTTCAAAATGTTTATTTTTATATTCAACATAGCCTTCCACTGCAAATGCGAAAACAGAATCGGGAGAAATGCTGGTGATTAGGGAGTTTAATTTTTCCTGATTTGAAGCAAGCCAAGATTTCTTGTAAAATAAATTATTAAATGCACTTCCTGCAGATTCGAGTATTTGGAGGGATTTTCCCTCAGATGATTTTCTTAATTTGTTTAATTCCTGAAAATAGTTCTGAGCTCTACTTTTTTCATCAACATTAAAGAAATGATTTTTTGTCGATTCAATTATGTTTTTGTTTAAATCATCAAATTCAAATGACAGGAATCCAGAGCTTGGATACATTATTGAATTTTCATCGGGAACATGAATTGCACCGAATAGATGACCGATTTCATGTACCAGCGTTATTGTTTCCTCTAAAGAATTCCAGTTTTGTGCTATGGAAGGAAATGATGGCTGTCCCGTTATAACTGCATTTGTTCCCAAGAGTTGAGAGAGGCCTAGCTTTAACCTACTGTCCCAGTTGGATTTTAATTTTCCGTTGAGAGTTATTCCGATCCTGAAAAGTTTTGGATTTGATATTCCGCTTTCTTCAAGTCTTCTTATCGTGCTCTCCAATGTAGAGCCAAACCTTGAATCCCACTCTTTAAATTCAACGATTTTCAGTTCAATATCGAATTGCGATCTAAGAATATCATTTGCATATAAAAATCTAAGTCGAAGTCGATCTTTCCAGGTCTTTGGAAATTTTTCCCGGTATGTATTATCAACCCAGAGGCTAATATCAAATTGATTTTCAGCTGGCGGAGGATTATTTACATTGCAAATAGGAATATCCTTAAAATTTTTTGTTAGTTGTTTAGCTGCAATCATCCAAGGAAATTCTGAATAAATAAAATTCTTATTCCCATTCTCAGAATAAAGATAGGCGGTATCCACAGCACTAAAACTCAAAATTGGCTCAGGAAGTCTTTTATCATAAAACGCAACTTGTGATGATAATCTCTTTGCAAATCTTCCTTCAAATCGAATGTATTTTCCGTATACGGTCTTGTTCTCGGAATATAACGTTACAACTAATGCACTATCCCATTTCGAACTTACCACAACTACAAGATCGCTTTCAGGTAGATATCTTCTAATAAGTAATGAATCTGCGACTTCTCTGTGGTTTGTAGTTAATAAAAGATCTGAATGAGCATCCATTATTTGATTTGCATTTGTGACTTTGTAACCTCTTGCCTGAAGATCCAGAAAACAGACTCTGCCAAACATCACATCAAGCTCAGAATTTCCCGATGGAATAACGTAAATGGTAATAGATTTTTTATTTGAAAAATCGTAATCCTTATTTAACTCTATATTTGGAATTGAAGAGCTACAGCGAAGAATTAATAAGAACGAGAAAATCAAAATAGTATGTGTAAACACTTTTTGATTAATTGATCTCATTTCAATTCTCCTTTTATATTTATTTTAGAAATATTATCTTCTTATTTTAAACAAAATTTCCTGCTTTTCTCTTCTCGCTTTGCAAAACCGAGGCGAGTATTTGATAAAAATAAACTCCGCTTGGTAACCCGCTTTTGTTTGACTCTGCATTCTAAGTTATTTTATAATTATTTAATCTCCTGTTATACATTGCTAATCAAATTATTAAAGAAACTTGAGCATTTTTTAGTTTTACTACATATTAGTACTCTTTAATCTTCTTTCGAATTTGCTTATTTATTTCAAGAACCATTATCATTTTGTTTTTAAAATAAACTACTCAAAATTCTTATCAACCATATACCTAGGATTATAGTAATTGCACCGTATCCAATCCATAAAGTATGACTTATTTTATTTCCAATACGTCTCTCATAATCAAAGCCTCTATTAAATTTTTTATAAATCTTTGAACCTGCTATAACAGCAGGTACATAAAGAGAAGCAATTATAGGTAAGTAAATAGCAAAAATGACGGCAGGGATATAATATTGTTTTCGGGCAAAATTAAGTAATAATTCTATTAACGGTGGAACTAAG
>JARRKF010000136.1:0-6113 GCA_037388405.1 Ignavibacteriaceae bacterium
CTGTGAAGTCAGCATTATTTCCAAAAGCAAGGTGAGCTGTACCCAGCGCTTTTTCATCTTCCAGCATATTACCAGTAATTCGCGCACCAGGGTTAACGCCAATCCCAAGCTCTCCTATTACCATTGCATCGGCATCAACATTTTGAAGTGTGTTAATTCTTCTTACCAGCTCTTTGTCCTCACTTTCAAATTTTGTAATCCTGCCTTCGCTCACATAAACTTTTAATGCGTGAGCAAGCACACCGATATCTCCAATGCTTGCATCGAAAATAATTACTCCCTCAGCTTCGGTTTCCAGCGGTGCACAATAGACTTCACCGCAAGGCAGGTTGCAATCCTCACCCGGTTTTACACCTATATCTTCAATAAATATTCTGCCTTTAACTCCTAGCAATAGATCGGTACCGTTTTCCGTTGTTATGTGAATACGCTCGGCACTATTGAGTACATTAATAATTTTTCCTGCTGTTGACTTCATCTCAGCGAAATCAACATTAACAGAATTCAGCATCATCTCTTCATTAATGCCGGGCATATGCCCGAGTTTTGCCAGCTTATTTTCTTTTACTTTGAAAATCCATTCAATGCGGAATGCTATTTCTTCGGGGAATGCTTTGATTATGTTCAGTACAATTGTTTTGCCCGGAAGCATTTTTTCAAGTGACAGGGGAATTTCAGTAAGCGGTCGTTCGTTATTTTTAATCTCGTAGTTTTCTACGGCACACCCCCATTTAACCAATGCCTGCCTGAAAGCATCAGCAACTGTTGAAGTATAGCTATCGGTAAGAATCAGAACGTTGTCATCAGCAGAAACTTAAACAGATTTTCCAGTGCACCGGAAGCTGCTGAAGTCATTTTGTTCATTTTATCCATAACTGTTACCATACGGAATTCAAATTCCTGTTAAGGATTCTCCTGTTACTATAATAATTTTAATAATCGATGGTTAGTATTCTTCCTTTTGTAAAGTTGAAAAACTTATCTTTGTCGGCAACGCTTATCCCTTCTGCCAGATCTTCGGGTGTTTTACCAGCGGCTTGTAGGCAAGTCGGGCAAGCCATAATTGTTATCCCTTTGCTTAACAAGTTCTGTATTAATGTTTTAGAGCTTGCAAAAGGTTCTAAAGTCAGATCAGGTGAATCTTTCAGCACTACATCAATACCTGTAATATCAATGTAAAGAATAACATCTTTATCCGCGCTCATTCTTTCTGCCATAGTTAAACCCATAAGCATTCTATGTGGGTCATCTGTTCCGTGACTTATGTGAATGAAGACTCCATCTTTTACTTCTTTCTGCATCGTTTTACTTTCGTTCTCTTGGGCGTAGTTCATAAATGCAAGCGACACAACTAAAATCAGGCTGGTTACTAAAAAGTTTTTCATTTTATTGTCCCTCTATTTTTGAGTTATTGATAAAACAAAAAGTATATTTTTAAGAGAAGAATATCAATTAACATTAAGCAAGTGTTGAGCATTGATGTTTGGTTTATTGGGTAGACCCTTTTCGAAGTTTATGCTGAAAAAGTCAAAAGACTCAGGTCGATAACAAAAATTCTGAGAGGACTTAAGCTTCAGCTCTTATCTCTGGTGCTGCAAGAGATTCCCATACAATTCCTTTAAGAGGAAGTCCGATTGTGAAGATTATATTTGAAGGGTTTCCGTCTTCCTGTATTACATTTCCTTCAGGCAATGCATTAATGCCAAGATGAACAGGATCGCATTGGATCAGTCTCCTGCTTAAAAGTTTCTTTATCAGCGGCTGATCTATTCTTTCATAATCCTGACAAGGACCGATACAGTTTATTACAAAATCAACTGAAACAGATTTTTGATTCGAAGTTCCCCGTTCAGCATATTTAATTTCCATTTTTTTATCCGGGATGATCTCGGTTATCCTTCCTGTAAGAACTTCCATCTGTCCTGATGATCTTAGTTTATTTACAAGCTCATCGCTTTCCGGGGGAATCCGGCTTCTTATAATTTCCCAGTATCGGAAGACGTGTCGCAAAAATCTTTGTTTCTCCGCTGTTGGAAGGTTCCTCCAAATTGTTTGAGTGTGAGGTCTTAAAGAATCTATTACTGCTCTCGGATCAATTCCTTTCATTTCCGCAATACGAATGTGTTTTTTTACCACACTAAATACTAAAAGAATATCGTTGAGACCTTTTAGTTCATTAAAGAAGGATGGATACGCTTCAACTTTCTTCTGAGAAAGAGGTAAAAGACCACGACGTGAAATGCAAATCAGTCTGCCGCGATGTTTTCTTTTATTCAGTCCGGCAACAAGGTCAACCATTGTTTGCCCGGTCCCAATGAAGAAGATCGTATGGTTTGAAGAAATCTTCTCAAAAATATTTTTATCCCAGGGATTCTGGATATACCTTTTATCGTTAAGATAGTCTTTGCTTTTTAAATCAGGATTAAGCGGTGGTGCATTGCCAAGTGCAAGCACCAATTTATCCACAGGAAATTCGTCACCGTTACTCATAAATACTTTGGGTTTACCGCTTTCTATCTTTACATCAACTGCTTCCCCTTTAATTCTTTCAAAAGAAATGTTGCCTGCTTTTTCATCAAATGCTCTCTGAAATATTTCTTTGATATATTCTCTGTAAAGTTTCCGCGGGAGATAATCGCCTTCTTTCACAGCAATATTCTTTTTCAAAGCCCACTTAAAGAAATGTTCGGGCTCTTTCGATAGTGCACCCATTTTCTCAACGGGTACATTCAGCAGGTAATCTTCGCTGGTTGAGTATGCCGGACCCATCTCGGTTTCGCTATTGCGATCAATAAGTTTGATGTTTATCGGTTTTGTGCTCTTCTGTTTCAGCAAATTCATCGCGAGAAGTGTTCCGGATAATCCGGCTCCAATAATTGCAATTTCTTTCATATTCTTAATAAGTTAGTGGTTATTAGCAATATAGAATAAAAAATTATTAGGTAAGTATCAAAACGTGTTACACTTATTGCCCTGTAAAATTTTGTATTCTATTAAGAAGAATGGAAGTATCCTACATTTTCTTCTCAAACCGGTATGTTCATCCGTGATTTAATTCTTTTTTTCTTAAGCGCGCTGATAATAATCTTAAAGCGCTTATAAACTGCGGAATAATTCTTGCTAAAATATTTCTGTGAAAGACGTTAAAACATTAAGTGATATACCACCAGAAGGGATTGCGGCCCCAAACGGATATCTTTACTATCCGCCATCTTTGGGTAAACAGGTTTTGTTTCTTGTGGCAGCATTCTTTTCAGCAATATTTCTGGGCTGGCTGATTAGCAGTATTGCAGGTATTCGGTCGAATTTTGCATCTGGTGTAGTATATTTTGTTTTTCTGCTGATATTTTTTCTGGGTTACGGTTTGTGGTTAAGTTCTGTCCGTGCACTGGTTTTCAGCAGTATAAAGTTGCCATTGATAAAAATCATCGTGAAGATCTTTGTGCGGAAAGAAAAACCTTCTTCGGTTAATGAGTTTCTCCCGGAAAGAGAAAAATTAATTGAGATAATGGTTCGTGTTCAAAAATATTCGAGAGCGTTTTTAATTATGGGTTGGCCCATCGGAATATTGGGAGGCTTCGTAACTCTATTTATGCGCACTTCTCTTAATACTTTATTACTTTTTCTGCTGGTCTCTGTAACCTCGGTTTTGTATGGATACATATTGTCATATTTTGGAAGACGCGGATACCTCCCTCTTCCGGAGGAGTGATAGGGCTCTCCTCATTCTTTAAGCCTATTAACTTTTCCTAATTAAAGAGGGATTTTATTTCTAGTTATTTCTTAAATAATTATTAACTGGTTGCCAGTGACCTTCCCACATATATCAGCTTTTTTAAACCAGATCCGCTAAATAAAAAGAAATAATAATACTATACAGATATTCGAATTAAATCAAAATATTGTTAAGTTTTCTAAACTTTAAATTCATTGGTTGAGGAAATATGAATCGAAGACAAATCTTTCAAATCCTGATTTTATTTATTGTGATTTTCGTGGGCTCATTTTCTTTTCGACTTGAGGCACAGATTAATTCGATTAATCATCATTCAAATGACAGAGCTGCATTTTATTCATCAGATCAGCCTTTCGCTTCTTACTGGTTCCCGCTGGAAATTTTAAGCTGGTCTCCCTCAACAGATCCGGATGCACCATTTAATCGTTCAGGTGTTCCATTAAAAGCCAAGTATGTTGATAGTATTACAGTAGTAAATCTAAATGCAAGAGTTAATGAGGCAAAAGTAAATCCGTTATCTGCATTCGCACCAACGAGTGATAATCCATCACAGGGTTATTTAAATATTAATTATTATACTTTCAGCTTCTGGCAGTATGTTGATCAGCTGGTTTTCTGGGGCGGTTCCGCTGGCGAGGGATTAATTCTCGCACCTAATCCAACGATAATTGATGCTGCTCACAGAAACGGTGTTAAGATTTTAGGAAATGTTTTCTTCCCACCGATTTCTTACGGCGGACAATTTCAATGTTCTTAAGAAGAGTGGTAACTCTTTTCCTGTAGCTGATAAATTAATTGAAGCTGCAGAATACTATGGATTCGATGGCTGGTTCATCAACCAGGAAACTGCCGGAGGAAATTCACAGACTGCTGCAAGTATGCGTGACTTTATGATTTACTTTCAACAAAATTCCAATCTTGAAATTGAATGGTACGATGCAATGACTGAAAGCGGATCCGTCTCATGGCAAAACCAATTAAACTCACAAAACGATTGGTACTTCCAATGGGGAGACACCCTTGTTTCTGAAACAATGTTCTTAAACTTCTGGTGGAGCTCTGCAGGCTTGAACAGTTCAAGAGTACTTGCACAAAGTCTGGGTAGAAGTGAATATGAATTATTCGCTGGAATTGACGTTGAAGCAAACGGTTATAATACAAGTGTCGGCTGGACATCACTTTTCCCAAGCGGATTTCCGCACGTTTCTTCACTTGGCATCTACCGACCTGATTGGTGTTACAATTCATCAACAAGTCTTACAAATTATTATGATAAGTCCAGCATCTTTTGGGTTGGCTGGAACCACGACCCAAGTAACACTACAACAGCAAACAACTGGAAAGGAATTGCAAATTACATTCCGGCTTTTACACCAATAACAGAAGTTCCGTTCGTTACAAACTTCTGTACAGGACAGGGTTATGATTTCTACATCAATGGAGAAAAATTATCTTATCCCGAATGGTCAACAACCGGATGGAATAATCTTTCACTTCAGGATGTTCTTCCAACGTGGCAGTGGATAGTTCAAAGCAGCGGGACAAAACTTACCCCAGAATTTGATTTTACCGATGCATACTACGGAGGCAACTGTCTCAAAATTTCGGGAGATCTCACGAGCGATAACCTTATAAAACTTTATAAAGCAAACTGTTTGATCTCTTCAGATTCAAAAATTGATATTGCATTCAAAACGGGAAATGTCGGTTCAACAAATATGAAAGTTGGAATTGCATTTGAAAATGACCCGTCAACTTTTACTTATTTTGATGTTGGAAATACAACTGCGGCAAATTGGAATTTGAAAACAATTGATATCGGTTCTTACAACGGGCAAAAGATTTCTGCGATTGCTCTTTTCTTCACCGGCGGGTTTGGGAATAATTATGAAATGAAAGTCGGAAGACTAAGCATTTACAACGGAACAATAGATATTCCTAATCCCCCAACAAACATTTATGTGGAAAACAAAGTTGATGAGATAGATTACGTAACTTTAAGATTACGATGGGATCTTTCAATAAGTGATGTTTACTATTACAATGTGTTCAGAAGGAATCAAGATAACTCATTAACTTATTTGGGCGGAACGGCAAATAATGCTTACTTCGTTCCTTACGTTAAATATGAACCGGGTGATAGTGCCGTTACAGTTAGTTCAGACAATAGGGAATGAATTTGGTGAATCTTCGTTTGCAGAAACAACTTTTGAATGGTTTTCTCCTCCCGGAATAGCAACTAATCCTTCTCCAGAAAATGGAGATACAATATTAGTAAAAAATCCCTCTCTTGGGTGGACTCCGGGAAATGGTGCAACTTCATTCGACATATTTCTTGGAACAAATAATCCACCATCGTTTCTTACAAACACGACCG
>JARRKF010000137.1:0-4483 GCA_037388405.1 Ignavibacteriaceae bacterium
GAACTGGCTCATCAACTCGACCCATTAAATGCTCCGATAAGTTATATTTTAGCATTCACTTATCTTAATAATAACCAGATTGACTGTGCAATTGATCAGCTAATGATCACTAGCGAGCTTGATCCGGAATTTGGTGATACCTGGAACAGCCTGGCCTGGATTTATTTAAAATCTACTCAGTATGAAAAAGCTATAGAATTATTTAATAAAAATTTAGATAATCCTAATTACAAATTAAAAGCTCTTTCCGGACTTGGTTACACTTTTGCAAAACTTGGACAAATAGAAAAAGCAAAAGAGTATCTTAAATTGTTAGAAGAATATAAATCCGAAGACTCCCCAAATGAAATGGATTTGGCAATTGTTTATTCTGGTTTCGGTGAGATGGATAAAGTTTTTGAACTTCTCCATATTTCTATCGATAAAAAATTAGGTGGTTTGAATTTCATCAATGGAAAGTTTTGGTCGGAATTACATGAACACCCTAGATTTACCGAAATTTTGCAGCGAATGAAGTTGCCGTTAGAATGATATTTACTGACTAGAATTATTACTCATCATCATACTATTTCTTAAACTTTTTTGGATATTCGAAGAAAAGAAATTTGAATCGATCCTTTCCTGAGTTAATCCAATCAGTTTCAGTAGTTAGTGCAACTACACCGCAAGTTGGTATGTTATCGATATAATGGTTGGAAATTAAATTGTTCAGTTGGGTAAGTCCTGGATTGTGTCCGAATAACATTAATGAGTCAAATTTTTCATCAGTTCTTTTTATTAAGTGTAATAACATTCTATCTGATGCTTCATAAATTTCATCTCTAAATACAATTTTATTTTGTGGAAAACCTAATTTCTCAGTTATTCCAATTGCTGTTTTTCTTGCTCGCTTTGCAGGGCTGGATAAAATTAAATCTGGCTTGATTTCTTTTTGATCCAAAAGTTTTCCTATGATCACAATATCATTTTTACCACGTTTGTTTAAAGGTCTGTCAAAATCTGAAAGTGATGGATCTTTCCAACTAGACTTTGCGTGTCTTATCAAATAAATAGTTTTCATTAGAATCCTAAATACTTTTTAGTAACTATAGATACCAAACTTAATGAAGAAAAATTGACTTCTAATATTAAATAATTGTGATAATAGTCACCATTTTCATCAAAAAATCATTCTAAATTTTATCGTAATCATTAAAAGTTTTTGATCAAGTAATGTGAAAAAGGAATGTATAATTGAACAAAGCGATTTTAAGAAAAGCTAAGGAATTTGTAGATCAGATGTTTCGCAACAATGGGACAGATAATAAATATTTTCATAATTTTACACATACTGCGGAAGTGGTAAAAGTAATTGATGAAATGGTTTCGGCTTTAAATATAAATGATGAAGATAGAGAGATATTATTACTTGCTGGCTGGTTTCATGATGTAGGTTACACGGAATGTTTTGATGGACATGAAGATTTAGGAATTGAAATTGCAAACAAATTTTTAAGCAATAACGATTACCCGGAAGCTAAGATTAATAAAGTGGCTGTTTTAATAAGAGCCACCCAAATGCCACGAAAGCCTAAAAATCTACTGGAGAAAATTATTTGCGATGCCGATTTACATCACCTGGGAATAGAAGAATTCAGCGAAAAGGAAAAACTTTTTCGCAATGAAGTTGAAAAGATGAAAGGTCATAAAATTAGAAATGAGGACTGGTTAAAAGGAAATCTCGACTTTATGAAAAATCATAAATTCTTTACTAAGTATGCCAGAGAAAAATTCGGACTTCAAAAAAATAAAAATCTAAATAAAATTCTGCAGAAATTAAAAAAGGTAGAACAAGATAATTAACAAAAATCCTGTTCTACCAATATTTAGTTAAGTGTTCTATCCCCAAATTAATTTGCAATAATACAAATGGTTTGTATTATTAATATCGAGATAAATTAAAAACAAAATAAAAAGATTAATCCTTTTCTATTTTAGCTTCTTCAATAATAACAGGGAAGAAGTATCCTGAACCAAAATCTTTATCAACTGCTAATTTGCCTTCTGCTGTTATTACATCTCCTACTTTTACATCATCATTACTGGTTAATACTAAATCGTAATCCTTCTCAGTTCCTGTTCCATCCTGAATATGAATCCAATTTCTTTTCATAATCTGCTTATTAAATTTTACAACCTTTCCTCTCACTTTTACCATTTGTCCTTTAAGTTCAGATTTTTGAGAAAAAATTTGCTCGATGGTCTTACCATCAGAAGCAGGTTCAACTTTTACTTTTTCTTTATCAAGTGTAAGAGCATCGGTATGAATTTTTTTCATTTCGTTTGGAGTTGGTGATTTACGTGCATCATCAACAAATAATATTTCATCAAAAGTGCGATCTATTGTGCTGGACTTAAAATCACTCATAACTGTATATTTTGAAAAATAAACAGTTTCACCAACTTCTATCGGTATTGTTGGAACTGCTATCCAGTATTCTTCTTTGTTTTCAGATACCTGGAGGTAATTGTAATTTTTAACTTCAATTTTATCAATTACTTTGGCAATATGAGGTTCACTCTTAATTGCGTCCATATCATTAAGATTCTCATTTTTTTCTTCAGAACAAGCAACTGAAATTAAAAGAGTAATTAAAATTAAATATAGAACTTTCATATCTCTCTAAATTTTGTGAATAATATGTTTAAATATACCTAATCTCAAAAAGATTATTACGGAAAAATTTTTGGCCCCTGAATAAAAAACCAACTTTTGGAAATTTTAACTTATTATTTATTATCTTTTTGCACTTATTCAGAAACACTTATTTATAATTCTTATGCGAATAAAAATCTACCAGATTCTTCTTTTATTTTTTCTTCTTAATTCTACACTTTTTAGCCAGTATTTTTGGGAGAAAATTGAAAGCCCCACCACCGAATTTCTAAGAACATTGCATTTTGCAGACAGCTTAACAGGCTGGGTTGCAGGTGATTCGGGATTAATATTTTTTACAAGTGATGGCGGAAAAAACTGGGTACAACAAACCACAAATACAAAAAATAAAATTATGAATCTTTTCTTTATTGATAATAACAGGGGATGGGCTGTTTCCTGGGATGAAGAAATAACAACTGATTTTACGGGAACATATTTTCTCAAAACAACAAACGGAGGATTAAACTGGTCTTTAGATCAGTATCGGGAGGATAACGTATTTTTAAACAACCTTTACTTTCTTGATACTCTAAAAGGTTTTGCCGGAGGATATCCTGGGAAATTTTTAGTAACTACTGACGGTGGAACAACCTGGGAAAATGCTCATATTGATTCGATGCCGGGTGCTTTCTTTCCTCCGGCAAATTTCAAATTTTACAATAATGATTATGGTTTTGCAGTTGGAGGACAGATAGACATCTCTGGTGTTGTTTGGAAAACGACAGATGGGGGTGCAAATTGGAAGCCTGCCATTGTAGGTGCAGAACCAATTTATGATCTTCATTTTTTTGACTCTTTAAATGTACTAGGTGTAGGCGGCGATTTTGAATATGGAGCATCAGTTATTCAAACATCCGATGCGGGTGAAACCTGGGATTATCGTACAGTTGGAATTTTCGGTGTTGCTACATCATTATCTTTCAGAACTGCTACTGAAGCATGGGTCCCGCTAAGCATTTCGCAAACTTTGATGTACACTTTGGATGCCGGAGAAACGTGGACAGATACATCAGCAGTGGATAGCTCAAGCATTTATGATCTTGTATTTTCTGATTCATTAACAGGATTTGCAGTAGGTGAAGAAGGAGTTATTCTAAAATACCGGTATCAGTTTCCTGATTTTGTTGTCACAGATAAATTTATCACTCAAGATTATTATCTTTTTCAAAACTACCCTAATCCATTCAATTCTTCAACGACTGTAGAGTACCGAATTATAGAACCAGCTTATGTCTCTTTAAAGATCTATGATGTTTTGGGTAATTATATCTCGACCTTAATCAAGGGATTTCAACAAAGTGGTAATCATAAAATTAATTGGGACGCGAATGGCAAACCTAGTGGTGTTTATTATTTAAGCTTGGCTGTTAATGCGAATGTTTTGACCAAAAAAATGATACTTTTAAAGTAGATCATTCAAAATCCCCTTAGCAGTTTATAATTAATTTACATTATGGATATAGTTATTCAGCATTTTCCGGTCCTAGAAGAACAGCTAACCAGCGAGTCTCATCCGAACTATCTAGCGCAATTTTTATTGTTATTGTAAGCGGAACAGATAGCAACATACCTATTGGTCCTAAAACCCATCCCCAGAATAGTAAAGATAAAAATACAATTAAAGTGGAAAGTCCGAGTCCTTTTCCCATAAATTTTGGTTCGAGAATATTTCCCATAATAGTATTTATTACCAGATAACCTATTAAAACTATAATCGCATCTATAAATCCAAGTTGAATAATAGTGAGAAGCAGTGGCGGAATTAATGCAATAATAGAACCAATG
>JARRKF010000138.1:0-4461 GCA_037388405.1 Ignavibacteriaceae bacterium
GTTTTTCTTCATTAACAAGGGTTGCCACCTCATTACCAAGCACATCATAAACTTTTAATTTTAAAAGCACATTGTCATTCCGGGCTTGACCCGGAATCTCAAACTTAATTGTTGTTTTCGGATTAAACGGATTCGGGTAATTCTGATACAGCACAAATTCTGTTGGAGCGAAATCTACAGCAACTTCTATTTCATTTGAGTATTCAAAACCCCCATCAAAATCAATTTGCTTGAGTCGGTATTTGTAAGTTCCTGTAGTAACATCTTCATCAATGAAAGAATATGACTTTGGTTCAGTAGTAGTTCCAAATCCTGGTACAAAACCAATTTTCTCCCATCCATGCCCGGGCGTAGTCATAGACGAAGACCGTTCAATCTCAAACCCCAAGTTGTTCGTTTCTGTTGCGGTTGACCAGTTTAATCCAATTGATGGATTTAAGAATGTACCATTGAAAGTTTTCAACTCAACTGGTACAACATTGTTATAGGTAACGGTAAGTTTTAAACCCCAAGCTCGTCCGATATAAGGATCGTAAATATGATATTCATTAGAATCGGCCATTACTATATGAATAAATATACCACCCAATAAGTCATCAAGAGTAGCTGTAACACCAGAGGGTAAACTACATTGAATGGTGACAACCGTTGATGAAGTATCTGAGCAATACTCTATTATGTGTTCTTTTACACCAGTGTAAGGCAATTCTCCAAACCTGTAATCGATCCAAGTAACATTTACGCCAACGGGAAGTACAAACCAACCACATAAAATAGGTCCTCCCCAACCACAACAAACATCAGGTGGAACAGCGAATTCACCCAGATGTTCATCAATACCATCAGTAGCTGTTGAGTCTAAACCAACAGTGAATTCCCAGCTACCATTGTAAGGAGGAGTTGCATTGTCATACATTAAAAAGTCGATCATTAGATCTGCTTGGGGATAACTGTTGGACATTAATAGAAGCAATAATAAGACTGTAAATCTTTTCATTTTTCCCTCCATCTAAAAAATCTTGCAGTTAACCGGTGAGCCATTTGAGGTAGTGTTTGTTGTTTTCTCCCTTTGCGTTCTTCTTTCGGGTGTTTTTCAGGAAGAAATCCAGATTTTATTTTAGCCCTCATCAGAATTTTTCCTTATTTGATTTTCTAAATTTAATCTAAAGAAAATCAGAATCAAGTTTCTGTGTTGATGCCTTATTTGTTAATCACGAAGTATTCACAATCGCAGCAGAAGTTTTTACCGGAAAATGTAATCTAAAACTCACAATATCAAAGGTTTTTACAAAGATTTCTTCCGAGATTCTTAACCTAAAAAGTGTTAAATTTCAAAAAATTAAAAAGAAATTTATATGCCCATCTGCATTTTTGAGGACGAACAATATCTCAATTTCGAACCGCTCATTTACTCAAGACCGGTTTATGATTTAATCTGCGGAATGACCACTCTGAAAGATAAAATCATCCGTTCATTCCCAAAGGAAAAGATCACACTTAAGTGCCGCAAACATCTCGAATCCTTTGTTAAAGCAGAAAATCCAAAGCTCAAAGTAAATCAATTCGATGAAGATGAATATTTATTTATTAATGGAAAAATTGTTGCCCCCTCTAACCTGAAAAATATTTTAAAGACGAAAGCAAACGAAGAGAAGGTTTTTACTTCAAAGGGAATTGTAGTTGCCGCAAAAATTTCTTGGAAAATGATTCGAGTTTTGGGATTAGTTCAGAACGAAGTTATTGATTCTAGGTTATTCAGCAATCTTTCAACCACAGAAGTCGATATCCCGGTTGCAAATTATTTGTGGGATCTTGTTTATTTGAATGGAAAAGAAATTCAGTCTGAGTTTAAATTATTTACAAAAGGAAAAACCTCTGCAAAAAAGAAATATGCAGGCGTAGACTTTGTAAACAGGAAAAATTTTTTCATCGGGAAAAATGTTGATATAAAACCCGGTGTTGTTCTTGATGCTTCAACCGGTTCCATTTTCATTGAAAAGAATGTAACAATATTTCCAAATGCAATAATTCAAGGTCCATTTTATATTGGTGAATCATCTAAAATAAAAAGCTGCGCAACAATTTATCCGAACGTTAGTATCGGCAGAGTTTGTAAAATTGGTGGTGAAGTAGAAGACGCAATTATTCATCCATATACAAATAAGCAGCACTCAGGATTTCTCGGTCATTCGTATCTCGGAAGCTGGATAAACCTAGGTGCAGATACGAATAACAGTGATCTTCAGAATAATTACGGAACAATAAAAGTTCAGGTCAATGGAAGGCATATTGACTCTGGAAAGCAATTTGTTGGTTTGATGATGGGAGATCATTCTAAAACTGCAATTAACACAATGTTCAATACCGGAACCGTTGTTGGATTTTCGAGTAATGTTTTCGGTGCAGGATTTCCCCCAAAATATATTTCTTCATTCGGCTGGGGCGGAAGTGAATCGATGAAAGAATACAAGCTTGCAAAAGCTATTGAAACAGCAAAAGCAGTTTTTGCAAGAAGAGATAAAAATTTCGGCAGTGAAGATGAAAAACTTTTTGAGTATATATTTAATCAAACTAAAGAAGATAGAAGTAAAAGAGGTTATTAGTGGATCAGGAAACGAATAATACGGAAATAAAAGTCGAGTCTCATTCAATCAATAATTTGTATCTTGGAGTACGGGGACTTGCAATTAAAATCCTCAACAGAATAGATAGAACTGATGCTTACCTTGAAAGAATGCTCGACAACGAAATGAAGGGTACGGAACTAAGTGGACCGGATAAAGCTTTACTTTACGAGATTGTTCACGGGGTGGTAAGATGGCAGGGAAGACTTGATTGGATTTTAAATGGTTTTTATAAAGGGACTTTCTCCAAAGCTATTCCGAATTTAAAAAACGCACTTCGTGTTGCGCTTTACCAGATTTTATTCTTAGATAGAGTGCCGGATTATGCTGCAGTAAATGAAGTTGTTGAGTTTGTAAAAAAACTTCAGGGACAAAAACCCGCTGATCTGGTCAATGCTGTTCTTCGAAATATTATCAGAAGTAAAAATGCAATCAGGTACCCCGAACCTGATGAAGATTTAACTGGCTACCTTGCTGCCTATTACTCGCATCCTTCATGGATGGTTAAACGGTATCTTGCAAGGTTTGATAGAGAAGGCACGGAAAAGCTTTTAGCAACCAATAATGAAAAACCATACTTAACACTTAGAATTAATGCGTTGAAAACTAAGCCGGAAGAATTCAAAGCGTTACTTGATAGCGTAAATTTAAAATACCGTCAGGGTTCATACCTTCCCGAATTTTTTAAGCTGATGAATCTTACAAACATCACTGCTTGGGAGTTTTATGCAAAAGGATATTTTAATATTCAGGATGAAAGTGCAGGATTAGCTTGCAGATTATTGGATGTTCAGGAAGGTTTAAGAGTACTGGATATGTGTGCTGCCCCTGGCGGTAAAACAGCTTATATTTCTGCTCTAATGCATTCAAGGGGAGAAGTTGTTGCTCTCGATCGGTTTGAAAGCCGTTTGAAAATACTGCAGAAAAATATGGATAGACTGGGTGTTGATTGTGTTAGAACTGCTGTCGCAGATGCTCTCGAATACAAAAATCTGCCATTTGACAGAGTTCTGGTTGACGTTCCTTGTTCCGGTACCGGAACGTTATCTAAAAAACCAGATATAAAATGGAAAAAAGATATTTTTGATATTCGGAACTTGAACGTGACGCAAACTAAATTACTTAATAAAGCAGCATCTTTAGTTAAACCCGGAGGGATTGTTGTCTATAGTACATGCTCGATAGAACCAGAAGAAAATTTTAAAATCGTGAAAAAATTTCTAGAGGAAAATCCTAACTTCAGGCTTGAAAGTGCAAAAGGTAAGTTTCCTGATGAGATAATTGATGAGAATGGTTGTGTTCAAACTTTACCGCACGTACATAAAATGGATGGAGCGTTCGCGGCTAAACTCGTGATGGTTTCTTAGAAACTAAACTTCTTTAAAGAACTTTATAAATTAATTTAATAGCTAATGTTGATTAAGTTCGCTGACGAATTAAAAAGTGCGCGGCTAAAAAAGGGTATTTCCCTTGAACAAATGGCTGCCAAAACCCGCATAGATATAAAATTTCTCGAAGCAATTGATAATGGAAATTTTGGTTTCCTACCTGAACTTTATGTAAAGGCGTTCATCAAGCAATATGCAAAAGTTGTTGAGCTTGATGAAGATGAAGTAGTTAAAAGATACGATGATGCAAAAGCCGGCAAACTTGTTGAAGACGATACTCCGACTAGTAAGCCTGATGAAGAGCCGAAAGTAGAAGAACCAAAAACTGAAGAGAAATCTCCCGAAGTAAAAAAGGAAATATCTGTTCCACCAGTTGAAAGTAAAGAAGACCAGACAAAAACAACTCAAACTCCAAATCCAAAGAAAAATTTCAGACTACTGGTTTATAC
>JARRKF010000139.1:0-5532 GCA_037388405.1 Ignavibacteriaceae bacterium
AACTTGCATTAGGCACGATGACATTTGGTGAAGAGTGGGGTTGGGGAGCTTCTAAAGAAGAAAGCAAAAAAGTTTTTGATGTTTTTGCAAATGCAGGAGGCAATTTTATTGATACTGCAAATCGTTACACAGAGGGAACATCAGAAAAATTTGTAGGTGAGTTTATAAAATCTGACAGAAACCACTTTGTTCTTGCAACAAAATATACTCTTAAAACTAAATCAGATGACCCGAATTATTCAGGCAATCACAGAAAAAATATGATGAATGCTATTGATGAAAGTTTAAAAAGATTAGACACAGAATACATTGACCTTTACTATTTGCATGCCTGGGATTTTACCACACCTGAAGATGAAGTCCTTCGGGGGCTTGATGATTTAGTACGTGCCGGAAAGATCCATTATATAGGAATTTCTGATACACCGGCATGGATTGTTTCCCGGATGAATGCAATAGCTGAACTTAGAGGATGGACACAGTTCGTGGCGCTCCAGATAAAATATTCTTTGCTTGAAAGAACTGTTGAAAGAGAATTGCTTCCTATGGCAAGAAAGCTCGATCTTGCTGTAACTCCGTGGGCTGTAATCGGAGGCGGAATTCTTACTGGCAAATACAATAAAAACAAAGATGAAAAAGGAAGAGCACAACTCCATAATTCAATAAAAGAAGAAAATCTGAAGATTGCAGAGGAAGTTATTAAGATTGCCGATGAAATCAGATGTTTACCTGTTCAGGTTGCAATTAACTGGGTAAGACAGCAGCCCGGAGTTATCATACCAATTATTGGTGCTAAAACTGAAAGTCAATTGAAAGAAAACATTGATTGCCTGAAGTTCAGTTTAAAAGAAGAGCAAATAAATAGATTGAACGAAGCAAGTAAAATTGATTTGGGTTTCCCACATACTTTTTTACGAAGTGATAATATTCGTAATCTCGTTTTTGGAGGCACATACGATAAGATTGATAACCATCATAAATTTTAAGAAGTTAATTCCTGAGTAAACCTCGTTATATTTGTTTGTAACCATAATTTTATTTTCGGTTATAATTTTCAGGATTAAACTTCGACTTGAGTCAAAGAAAACAACTTAGAGTTTTAGTCGCCAGAATTGACCGCATCGGTGATGTGGTTCTCTCAACACCCATTCCCCGTGAAATTAAAAATACTCACCCTGGAAGCTTTATTGCTGTACTTGTTAAAAAATACACGAAGGATATTTATCTCAACAATCCACACGTTGATAAGATAATTTTATATGATGGTGAAGCAGAAAACGAAGAAAAATCTTTTTGGCAATTAGCTAGTTATTTTTTAGCGGAATTCCTAATCGGATTGGTGTTGGGCATAAACTTTATCAGTTCCTCAGTTTTTCAAAGTTTGTTGATCGCAAAAAATATATTCCTTTAAGACATGAAGCTGATTACTGTCTTGATATGGTAAGGAAAATTGGAATTGAACCCAAGAGCCTTGAGCCAGAAATATTTTTAACCGCCGATGAAATCATCCAAAAAGATAGAAAGAAAAAGCAATTTGCTCCAAACAATGAAAAATTAATAGGAATAAATACGACAAGCGGTAAATCATCTCCCAACTTGAAAATCGGAGAATACAGAAAGTTGATTGAACGTTTAATCGGAGAAAAAAATATTCGGGTTATTGTTACAGATAATGATCCACAGGATGAGATCAAAAATATCAGTAAAGTTATCTGTCCGAATATTGGTTTAAAACTGAGAGAGTCAATAATTAATTTCAGCACTTTGGATGTTCTTGTATCTGCAAGTACAGGACCAATGCACATTTGTGCGGCACTTAAAATTCCAACGATTTCATTGTTCTGTCCCTTGCCCGCTTGTTCGCCAAAGTTGTGGGGACCTATTGGAAACAAATCAGAAATAATTTTACCGGAAGAAAATTATTGTTCAACCATTTGTCCCGGTGATCCGCATATCTGTAACTTTAGTGGTGAAGGAGGAATAGATAGTGAAAAAGTGTTTCAACAAGTAAAAAACTTTTTAAGTGAATAGGGTTCTTATAATAATTTATTTTTTATTTCGATATTTGAGATGTGAAAAATCATTCACACTTTAAAGCAATTCTTCTGGCAGTTCTTGTCACCTTTCTCTGGTCAACTTCTTTTGTGATTATAAAAATCGGACTGGCCGAAATCCCGCCGTTAACTTTTGCCGGACTGCGATACACAGTTGCTTTTATTTGCCTGCTGCCTTTTACATTCACGAAGAAAAATTTATTAGTGATAAAAAACTTACATAAGAAAGATTGGTATAAACTTGTTCTACTTGGTTTTTTGTTTTATGCTTTCACTCAGGGAACACAATTCATTGGTCTCTCGCTTCTTCCAGCGGTAACAGTGAGTCTTTGGCTTAACTTTACACCATTAATAGTTGCGGTGATAGCAATATTTTTAATTAATGAATATCCAACAATACTTCAGTGGTTTGGTGTGCTGCTTTTTATTATTGGAATATTTACTTATTTCTTTCCGGTCGATTTTAGTCAGAATCAATTTATTGGTCTGATAGTGATGACAATTGGTGTTTTAGCAAACTCTGGTTCTGCAGTATTAGGAAGAAACATAAATCGAGAAGCAAAAATAAATCCTATTGTAGTAACGATTGTAAGTATGGGCATTGGCTCAGTAATTCTATTGATCAGCGGAATTGTAATTCAGGGTTTGCCGGCAATCAGCACTCAAAATATATTATATCTTCTGTGGTTAGCTGTAATCAATACCGCATTAGCTTTCACAATCTGGAACTTCACCCTCCGCACACTTTCTGCGATGGAATCAAGCATCATCAACGGAACAATGTTAATTCAAATTGCAATTCTTGCGTGGATATTTCTTGGTGAAGAAATTACATTTCAGGAGGGAATTGGAATGTTAGTAGCTGCTTTTGGAGCCGTGCTTGTTCAAATTAAAATAAAAGCTAAAAAGTTGCCAGGTCTAAAATCTACAAATTCTTAGACCACGCATCTCTTAATTTTAGTTGTTCTTCAGCCGGGTTTTCCATCTCTTCAAATATATGCCTGTCCATTTTTTGTTGAAGAGTAATTGTTAGTGGTATTTCTGTATCCCCTCTTCTTACAATTAATTCAACCGGATCTCCAACTTTCATCGATCTGATTTTCTTAACAGTCGGCCGGATGTTTTCCATGTTTACATCTTGTCCCATTACTTTAATTAGTACGTCACCAGCTTGCAGCCCTGCTTTCCTTGATTCCTGACTAACAGATAAAATTATCAGTTCTCCTTTATCATTAATTGTCATTTCCGCACCCGGTGTTGGTGTAGTGTCAGAAGATGGCACTTCATCGATGTATTTAAAACCAAGTTTTGCCATATACTCAGCATAAGGTAAGGGCGTAATACCTTTTATATAATCATTAATGAATTGTTGTATTTCAGGATAAGTTATATCAACAAATATTTTGAAGAAATCATCTTCTGGAAATGGCTTATCTTTTCCATATTTATCAAGCAGCTCAAGAAATACTTCTCTCAATCCTCTCTTTCCTCCGGATAATTCTAACAATCTAATATCAAGCATTGCTGCTACAACAGCAGCCTTGTTGTAGAAATTTAAAAACTGCATCGTTATAGATTCATTATAAATTTGTTTGCTGAGATCAGTAAGACTTATATCCTGCCTGAAGCGATCATTAATAGTTAACTTATCGGACATTGTTTTAAGGTACTGATCAATTGGAATAAGTCCACCACGTAATTGTGAAATATCGGAACCCCACTCTGTCACTCCTTCATATAGCCAGAGATGCTGCGAAGCAGTAGGTGTTTCAAAGTTAAATGGCTGAATAATATTACTGTGCAAGTTCAGTGGGGTTAGTATGTGAAGAAATTCATGAGCTATGTCGTCCTTAATCTCTTTTGATACACCGCTTGCTGGAGGAAAAACAAATAGCGAACTATAAGAATGTTCCAGCGCTCCTGCACCAACAAAGTGATTTCTGGTGAATGTTTCGCCATCAACTGAGCAGAATAAAAAATCGTAATGAGTTACAGGTGAGTAGCCTATAAATTTTCCTGCTGACTGTAAAATATCATCAGCAACGTTCATAAATTTAGAAGCGTTGAATGATGTATCTGCAGAGTACACATATGCTTCTACATTTATATCATTGACTCTTGTTTTCGCATAAGTTAAATCACCGATAAGTATCGGGGAATCTGCAAGATAATCATAACTTTCTGCAACATAATATCTATCATCATTCATCTCAAGAGCAGTTCCAATTAACCAATTTGGGTTAAATTTTATTTTAAGCTTTACCGGTGTTGATTGAAGCCCCTCAAAATATCCCAATACACCAAATGTATTTAATACAATAAAATTATTTTCAATACCGGTTCCTTCCATTCCAAATATCCGGTGCTCTGTCATGTTTGCATCAAATGAATCTTCAGAATCATATTTAATCATTGCGAGTTTCTCTGCATTATTAATCTGCCACTGATTTGTGGAAATCTTTTCGGTTTCCAATTCGTTTCCATCCTGATCATATGCTTTAAATGATTGTACGAATCTTCCGAAATCCTGAATTGAGTAAGTGCCAGGAACAGTCGCGGGCAGGTTATAAACATCATTTTCTGTGGACAATCCATTTGTAAAAACAGTAACGTGAAAAAGGTCATCTTGCGGTTTTGAAACATCAACTTCATATGTGATTGATTGTGCTCGAAGGTATGTGAAAAAATTAGTGAATAGTATAAAAGCAATAATTGTGGATATCTTTTTCATTTCTTGTTTCTCCCTGCTTTTTTATTCATTCTTATAGTGATGATATTTTATATAGAGAAATGTCTTTCAGTTATTTTATTATGCTTCTAAATTAATTGAAGTAACGTGACTTGCTATAACTTTTGGATAAAGGGGCTTAAATCCTGTTAAGAGTCTGCTACAATGGCTGCATGTGTAGTTTATATCAAATAAGAAATTCTTCTGAAGAAAAGAAATTCAGGAAAAATTAATATTTTTGATCACATCTTAAATCTTATATTAGAGAAAGAATTTTATTGAGTTAATTTGTGAAGCGATCAAACATTGTAAATAAAAAGGGAAAGACTATTGAAAAACTTTCTCGTCTCGATATAGATATTGAATTAAGAAAAAAGATTCTTCCTTACTGTAGACTGAAGAAGGGAGAAATCTGGGAAGATCCAAAAGGTAAACACAGACTTGGAGTTTTTGATGCAACAAATCCTAACGACGTAAAAATATTATTTAGAGATAAGAAAGTAAAGCTTGTGATAAACGATCCTCCCTACAATGTAGTAGTTGGAAAAGTGAATTCTAAAAATCTTTCTCGTATAGATATTGATGAATATATCCGGTTTTCGCACAAGTGGGTTTCAAATTCTATTTCGATGATGGATGAGGACGCTAGTTTATACATCTGGCTTGGTGCAGATCAGAATGATGGCTTTCAACCATTGCCGGAGTTTATGATAATGATGCGTGAGTTTAACAATTTGAAACCAAGAAGTT